>CAKQNZ010000022.1 GCA_934255435.1 uncultured Clostridia bacterium
AAGTGGCTGAAGAAAAGAAAAATCAGATCAAAGAAAAACTTTGATCTGCACAAGCGCGGCGTAGCCGCTTTTTTTATAGGATGACTTTACGATGACAAAGTGGAAGAAAAAGTATAAAATGCTGTGCATAAGAATTAGCAGGATCATGAAAAACGGAGGTAAATGATGTCGGAAGAAAAAAATAATTTAGCATATAATGACAGTGATAATGCGATTCATCGTGTGCCAGACAATCAGAGAAAAGGGTTCATATCGATTGCAGCAGTAGCCGCAGGCTTCTGCATATGCATGTCAGGGCTGTATACGGGAGCCGCGATTGCTTTTGGGCTGTCATTTAAAAACGCAATTATCGCAGCTGTAATAGGAAATGTGATTTTGAGTTTGTATGGTGGTGCGATCGGTGCTGCAGGAGCAAAAGAAGGTGTTGCATCAGCGATGCTTTCAAGACATAGTTTCGGTATGCAGGGATCGAAATTCGTCGGTGTGCTGCTTGCAGTGGTAATGCTCGGATGGTTTGCTGTACAGGTCGGATTTTTTGGAACAACGATGCAGGCTTTGTTCCCGGGCGGCGGCTTTATTACATCGCGTTATGTTGCAGCAGCCTGGGGCGGGATACTGATGATGTTCACAGCATATTACGGGTATAAAGGTCTTAATATACTGAGTTATATAGCAGTTCCGGCTGTGGGGATACTTGCAGTTATCGGAATGGTGTTCGCAGTGAAAGGTGCAGGTGGTATCGAGATCCTTGCTGATGTGGTTCCCCGTGAACCTATGACGGTAGGAGCCGCAATAGTAGCTGTCGTTGGTTCGTTCGCAGGTGGTGCATCTGCACAGGCTGATATCACACGTTATGCCAGGACTCCCGGGGTGGCCTGGGGCGGAACGGTATTCGGTTATCTGATAGCCAACTCGTTTATCGTGCTTGCAGGTTATGTCGTTACTGTTGCGACAGGAGAGGCTGAACTTCCTGTTGCGTTCATTGCAATGGGAATGGGTGCAGCCGCATTGATCATACTGATACTTGCACAGTGGACGACCAATGACAATAATCTTTACACCGCCAGTCTGGGACTTGCCAATGCGATACCTGTATCCAAGAAGAAACTGGTGGTCATCACCGGTATATTAGCTACGATCGTTGGTGCAATGGGACTTGCAGATTACTTCGTGACATGGTTGTCGATCCTCGGTGTAGGAATCCCTCCTGTTGCAGGTGTAGTGATCTGTGACTACTATTTCCTTAAAAGCAGGCAGTATGAATATGGCACAGGAACGAAGTACTGTCAGGTCAATATCTGGGCCTTCGCTGCTCTCGCAGTGGCTGCAGTGATCGGGTTCACGGTAAATTGGGGGATCGCATCTATAAACTCACTGGTGGTTGCAATGGTACTGTATTTCATATTCATGAAGGCTTTCGGATTGAGGGGAATAGGTATCATTGGTGAAAATATAGAAAAATAATTTAAAGGAATCAGAAAGAAGGGAATTTTATGCCTAGATACAGAGACTTAGAATTAGCAAATGCATGTTACAAATTAATGCATGACCTGGTACAGGTGAAAAAAGGTGAAAGTGTACTGATCACAACAGACACGAAACCGGATTTTGGTATCATAGAGGAGATGGCCAAAGCAGCAGAACTTCTCGGTGCAAAAACAATGATAGCATATCATTCAACCCCGAAGGGATATGGTGCACTGACGATGCCATACCTTCCGGATCCACTCAAAGCATGTGTTGATCAGACAGATGTATGGGTCGAAATGAATGACCAGTGGCTGCTGTACTCGCCGATCTGGGATAAGGCAGTCACAAATGGCAGAACGAGACAGGTAATGCTGGGAGGCCTTGCAGTGGATCAGTTCGTGCGCTGCATAGGAGAGGTGGATCTTGAAGCACAGTTGAAATTCCAGGATAAACTTGCAGGCATGACAAAGGCAGCCAGACATATGAGGATCACAAATGCAGCAGGAACAGATATTGAGTTTGATAATGATCCGGACAGACCAGTCACGAATGAGGGGGATTACAGTCTGCCGGGCGGACATTTCCTCATCGGTCAGATAGGCTGGGCGCCAAAAGAAGAAACTATCAATGGTGTGATAGCCTTCGACGGAACGATTTCAGGTGGAGGAGATGCTGAACTTGGATTCCTGGAAGAACCAGTGAAGTATATTGTTGAGAAAGGCAGGATCCAGGATATCGTCGGCGGATGGCAGGCAGAAAAATTAAAAGCATATTATGCACAGCTGGGGGATCCTAACATGTATATAGCAGCACATATATGTTATGGTATCAATCCGAATGCACAGCTTGAAGGATGTACGACAGAAGATGAGCGTATATGGGGAAGCACACAGTGGGGATTCGGTCACCAGGGATCCTGCTACTCAGGAGGTGCTCCTAGAAATGCGGTGAGCCACATCGACGGTATCTGTAAAGACTGTACGATCTATCTTGATGGAGAGATGATACTTGAAAACGGTAAATACATACATCCGGAACTGGCAGAACTTGCAGCTAAGTTAGGAAAGTAAACAAATATCAAAAGAAACTCTCTGTTTACAGAGAGTTTCTTTTTCAGGGAGGATATATTTATATGAAGAAGATAAAAATATGTGCGGATCCGTTCCCACCGTACCAGTATATAAATGATAATGGTGAAGCGGAAGGTCTGGATCACGAATTGATAAATGCTGTATTTAATGATGCGGGATATAGCATGGATATAAAAATCGCACCGTGGAATGAAGTGATAGATGCTTTTGAAAAAAAAGAATATGATGCATTATTTCAGGTTCAGGATACTCCGGAAAGAAGAAAAAAATATTTCTTGTCGTATAAACTGAGGGATGCAGTCACAGATGTTGTAAAGGTGGCTGGTTCTGGAATACAGGCAGATTCATATGATAAACTGTCAGAATACCGTATCGGACTTATAGATGGCTTTGCAAATGGAGAAGATATCGACAGGCTGCCTGAGAAATGTAAGATTTTTCATGAAGACACAAGGGAGATGATCGATGCACTGGCAGCTGGAGAAATAGATGTTGCTGTATGTGACAGAGGTGTTGTAGAATATCTGTCGGGTGCGGATGAGAAGCTTGTGCCAATAGAGGCTCTTACATACAGGAGGCCCCTGTATGTGATGTTCCATGACAGGGATCTGAGGGACAGCTTCAATGCTTCACTGAAAAAGCTTGTAAAGAATGAGGAGGATCGGACGGTATGATATTTGACGGCCACGGAGATATATGGACAGATGTTACATGCAGGATCACAGAACACGGAGAACGTGATGTTTTCAGGACCAGGCATCTTGAAAAGTTCAAAAAAGGCGGTGTTAACGGAGGGATCTTTGTCATATGGGCAGATCCGCCTTATGACGAAGAACCGGTGAAACGATCGGCTCAGATCGTTGAATGCATAAAGCAGGAAATGCAGGATGCCGGTGATATCCTGAATGTCGTGAGGGAGTTCGATGATTTTGAGAAAGGATCCCGAAGCGACAGGATAAATGTGGTGATGGGGATGGAAGGACTCAGCCAGATCGGAGAAGACATTGACATGATAGACATGTTCTACGACGAGCATGATGTCAGACATGCTATGCTCACCTGGAATGAGACCAATGCTCTTGCGACAGGATGGCCGGGTGATGCGGATCGCGGTCTCACACAGGCAGGACGGGCAGCGGTGAAGCGGATACAGGATCTTGGCATGGTGATGGATGTGTCTCATCTCAACGACAGATGTTTCCGGGATGTGATATCCCTTGCACAGGCTCCTGTGATAGCGTCCCATTCCAATACCAGGGCTCTGTGCTCTGCCATGAGGAATCTCACGGATGATATGATCCGTGAGATAGCAAAGACCGGCGGACTCGTGGGAATGAACAGTCTCAGAGAGTTCATCGACGACGATCCGGGCAGGCAGAATGTGGAGAGACTTGCGGATCACGCCCTGCACATCGCAGAACTTGTGGGAACGGAATATATAGGGCTCGGATATGATTTTGATGATTATCTGGGGACAGAGGCTCTGAGCGCATTCAGCGGCAACACTGACTCTCCCAGCGGAGACGGGATATCCAACGAAGCTGAAGCAGGGAATCTGCTGGCAGAGCTCAGGAAAAGAGGATTTTCTGAAGCAGACATAGAAAAAGTGGCGTACAGGAATTTTTACAGGGTCTTCAGAGAATGCTGGAAAAAACAAAGACCGTGAAACATGTATATAAACCGTAGAAAATATAGTATATCAGGGTGTTATAAGAATGTGAATCGTGGTACAATAGTTATCGGAGGAAGGCGTCATGTCTCCTCCGGTTTTTATTGTGTTGATGACAGTACCGGACATGTATACGGCACAGATGATTATATAAAGGGTGTACTATGAGCGATTTTTTAACAGCGTTTTTATTTACAGTCATAGCGGGACTCAGCATGGTGGCAGGCAGCTGCCTTGTTTTCACAGGAAAAGGCACTGACAGGAATTTCATGTCGGTGAGTTTCGGATTTTCTGCCGGCGTGATGATATGTCTTTCTGTGATGGACATTTTCCCGGAAGCCTGCGAGCATTTCGAGGCGGCAGGTCATGGGAACAGCACGGCAGCTGCAGCGGTATCGTTTTTCTGTGGTATAGCTTTCATGGTCATTGTCGGGAAGATAATAAGTTTTTCGGGACACAGCCATGGAGGGTGCGGTCATGCAGGACACGGCAGCCACAGCGGAGGCTGTGTCGATGACAGCAGGAGACTCATGAGTGCAGGTGTGATGACAGCCGTGACTTTTGCAGCTCATAATTTCCCGGAAGGTCTGACTACATTCATTTCAGCACTGCAGGGTGTCAATGTCGCAGTGCCGGTAGTCGTAGCCATAGCCATACACAATATCCCCGCAGGTATAGCCATCGCAGCACCTATATACAATGTAACAGGCTCCAGACTCAAAGCGCTGAAATACTCGTTCCTTTCAGGGATGGCGGAGCCTGTCGGAGCGCTGGCAGGCTGGCTGGCACTGATGCCGTTCATGAACGATGCAGTCTTCGGCGTGATGTTTGCAGCTGCAGCAGGTATCATGATATATATTTCCATAGACGAGCTGCTGCCTTCATCAGCCGAGTACGGCAGTCACCGGCTGTGTATGGGCGGATTCGTGGCAGGCATGGCAGTGATGGCCTTCAGCCTGATACTTCTGTGATCGCAGGTGATTTATGGCAAAGACAGGCTCGGAGACTGCGGATTTTCCCCGGCTTCAGCCGGAGGGGGACTTACTGCTATGCTTTGAGGTCCTTCGGGCAGAAAGGCAAGAAAGCACATTAAATGCGTTGTTGCACAGCAGCAACATATGTATAAAGAAATCAAAGATTTCGTCTTTCGCACTTTTTTATTTTTTCTTGTAACATTTCCTTATGTAGTTTGTTATAAAAGTAGAAGGAGCATGGGAAAATCAGCCAGTAATGTGAAAGGAGGAGGCTGTTATATGAAAAAAGCCTTAGGAGTTATCATCGCTGCAGCAATGGCGGTGTCCGGCTGTCTGGCGGTACCACTGCCGGCAAGCGCAGCATCAGCTTCAGCGAAGGTGATAAAACCGGGAGATAATTTAAAAAACGGAACAACAAAGAAAAAAGAAAAGAATTATAAAGAGGGCGAAGCTCTCGTTCTTGTCAAAGGGAACCGTTCCCTTTCAAGAGCAAAGGCTTCAGAAGCCATCGGAGGCAGCAGTGCATATAGTGTAAGCGACTGCTGGGATTTCCAGGCAGAGTCATCTGCACTGCCGTCAGCTGACGGGACAAAACTTACAAGACAGCAGGCGTCTGCATCAGACATATACAATGTCATACTTGTGAAGTCCAGCAAATACTCCACATCAGAGATGATAAAGAGACTGAAGAAAAACAGGAATGTCATAACTGCAGAGCCTAACTACAAGATCAAAGCAAGAACCGTGAACGATACATATTTCGGCTATCAGTGGGGACTTGAAAACAACGGCCAGAATGGAGGCAAGTCTGGCAAGTCGACAAATATCAGTTCAAAATGGAACACTGCCACAGGTTCTGATGAAACAGTCGTTGCAGTAGTTGACACAGGTATAGACTATACCCACGAAGATCTGAAAGCCAATATGTGGGAAAACAAATACCATTCGAAACTGAAAGGTGAATACGGTTTCGATTTTGTGAACAACGACGATGATCCTATGGATGATAACGGTCACGGTACTCACTGTGCAGGTATCATCGGAGCAGCAGGAAACAACGGCACAGGCATCAGCGGCGTCAACCAGAAGGTGAAGCTCATGGCTCTCAAGATACTGGATGAAGAAGGTGAAGGTGACAGTGCGGGTGAAGTGGCTGCATATCATTACATCAACAAAGCCATGGATCTTGGTGTAGACGTGGCTGCCATCAACAATTCATGGGGCGGCGGAGAATCCAGTGAGATCTTCGAGAAACTGGTGGATATCGTAGGTAAAAAAGGTGCGGTATCGGTTTGCGCTGCAGGTAATGAAGGTGTCGACAATGATACATACGGCGATTATCCGTCAAACATAGACAGTGAATATATCATCAGCGTGGCAGCTTCTGATGAAAAGGGTCAGCTGGCATCATTCTCCAATTATGGCAGCAGCACAGTGGATATAGCGGCACCGGGATCAGGCATTCTTTCCACAGTATCATATAACTGCTACAATCCAGGCATATACAGCGACAGCAAACAGAAAGAAGTGTCGCAGCAGTATTCGGATTTCGAGAACGGCAGCACCAGTACATGGGGATTCCCGACAGGGGATGATATCAGTGGCGATACCGGCAAGAACGGTGGCACACTGAAAGCAGAGATATCATCTGCTGACTATTTCGGAAAGGACAAGTCCGGCAAGTCCATGAAACTGAAAGTGAAACTGGACAAGGGTGGATGGTCGGCTGTCAGCATACCTTACACGCTCAGCGATGATGTGAAAGAGAGCGACATGCCACAGTTCAGTGCCATGGCAAAGACAAAGGCACCGGAGAACGGCAGCAACGCAACAGGTATAATGCTGTTCATAGATATGCCTGCAGATGAAGATGTTCCGGGGTTGTCAGAGCTCATGTTCGGAGATTACTATTATACCGGCATAAATATGGTCGGCGAGGACAGCAGCTGGGAGCACTTCTACATGGGAGCAGCTGAAGGCGAACGTATGTCCGGCGTAGATTACAGCAAAGACAGGAAAGTCGTGATGTATATGTACGCAGAGAAAGCAGGAGATTATGAACTGACTGTAGATGACATCGGACTCAGTAAAGAAGGAGTCCAGGACAGCTTCGGCAAATATGATTTCTATAACGGCACATCCATGGCTGCACCGTTCGTTACAGGTGCAGCAGCACTGGCAGCATCAGAACTTAAAGGTGCGGATGCAGATACAGTGATAGACACTGTGCTGTCATACGCAGATGAGACAGATGCCCTCAAAGGCAAAGTGGTTTCAGGCGGCAGCCTTGATTTCAGCAAGACGAGCCAGCCGGCACCGAGGATCGGCAGTGTGACTGCAGACACATCAAAGAAAGAAATAACCATAACAGGAGGCTCTTTCGGCAAGGATCCTAAGGTCAAGGTGACAGGCTTTGACGACAATGAGCAGACTGCACAGATCGTCAGCAGCACAGACAAGAAAATCACTATCAAAGACAACGGCTGGATCAACAGCCTCGTGGATATAAGCATCACGAACGACGTGCCTAAGTCAGCAAAAAAAGAAAATATATACCTTGTCAAAGGAAAGAAAAGCTACACTGAGCTGGAGGATCTGGAATTCCCTGATGAAAACGGAGCACTGGCTACCGACGGCAGACAGATATTCCAGGCATATTCAGGTGCAGACAGCATAATGGTGGCAGATACAGCAGACAAGGAAGACATGGATTTCGATGAGCTGGTAAAGGTGAAATACGACAAATACTTCAAAGTCGATAAGAACAGCCTTGCAAAATTCGATTTCGCATTCGGTGACGACCTTGTTTATATGGACGGCAAGCTTTACAGCATCGTATCGTATGGTGAAGTCGCACAGGAAGATGACTACGATGACGATGAAGACTACAGCACAAGATCCATTATCGAGGATGATGATTACGGCGATGGGGGCAATCCGGCATATGCAGCGGAATATAAACTCATGTCATTCGATGCATCGTCGGGCAAGACTGTGAACCTGGGAGCACTTCCTTCTGATATAGCAGAATATGATGACTGGTCACTGGGTTCATACAACGGCAAACTGTATCTCATCGGTGGATATGATTATAATAGCAAAGAAGTATCGAAGACTGTCAAGGTCTATGATCCTGCTAAAAAGAAATGGAGCAATGGTCCGTCACTTCCTGAAGGCAGAGCAGGCGGAAAGCTTATACAGACAGGCAACTCACTGGTCTACACTCTCGGATACAGTGCAGACCAGAAAGGAAGATCCGAAGAAGATATCGATTGTCCTGCAAACCTGATACTGACAGGAAAGAGCTGGAAAGTCTCCAAAGCAGGCTTCACGCCGTACTTTGTCAGCAAAACAGTGACAAGATCAGGTCATAAATACTATGTATACGATGGCAACGTGTCACTTTGCTCAGACGGTATCCTTTACACAGGCGTCGCAGCAGACAAACTCGGCGATACATTCACATACAATGTGAAGAAGGATCGTTTCCAGGGCACTGCGTACAACAGATCGCAGAAGATCACGACATCTGCGTTCAAAGGCATCACAGTGGGAAGCACGCTTTACGGATTCGATCTTGAGAGTGCCTACACGGCAAAAGTAGGCAGCGGCCTTGTCAGTGTCAAGGCGCCGAAGTACAAGACAGGCAGCATATCAGGTGCTAACAGGAACTATATGCCGGGCAGCAAAGTGAAACTGACTGCGAAGCCAAACAAGGGTTACACAGTGAAGTCTTTCACAGTGAACGGCAGCAAGGTGAATGGAAACAGCAAGACTGTATATGTGACAGGTGGACAGACAGCGAAAGCTGCATTTGCAAAAGGGGTTTCGAAGATAAAGCTTAACAAAACCAGTGTCACTCTGAAAGCAGGAAAGAAGTTCACCATCAAAGCCAAGGTGTATCCGTCAAAACTCAAAAACAAGAAAGTTACTTATAAATCAAGCAATACGAAGTATGCTACAGTATCGTCAAAAGGCGTTGTCAAAGCAAAACGTGCAGGCAAAGGCAAGACAGTGACGATAACAGTAACAGCAGCTGACGGCTCAGGCACAAAAGCAAAGTGCAAAGTGAAGATCAGCAAAGAACAACTAAGGGTGTAACAGGAATACACCAATTCCACTCATTCAAAACCGCAGGACGATAACAGAAGTCCTGCGGTTTTATGATATGTCATTATGCAGGAAACAGGCAATGCTGTAAAAACTGCAGTTGAATTTTACAGCAGGCAGAGATATACTGTATGTGAAAGGAGTTGAGTAATATGCCGAATATCAAACCTGTTTCCGATTTGCGAAATTACAGCGATGTACTGCATGATGTGGCTGTCGGTGCCCCGGTTTTTCTGACAAAAAACGGACGTGGCAGGTATGCGATACTCGATATCCAGGATTTTGAAAGGCTGCATGCAACCCTACGGCTTATGAATGAACTTGCAAAAGGTCAAAAATCCGGTGAAGAGAAAGGCTGGCTGACATTAGAAGCCGTGGAGAAAAAACTCGGGATCGATAATGAATGATCTGCATTTATCCGAAGAAGCTCAGAATGATCTCATCGAAATCAAAAGATAAGCTCTCTACCTCATCTTCGGCAGTCGCTTTAGTATCAGATACGATACTATACCGATAAATGCTCCGCTTATGATGCCGGAGAAGATCAGTACAGGGAAATATGCAAATATCTTCAGATTAGATATAAGGAATGCTGCAACAAAAAGCTGTCCCAGATTGTGGGATACGCCGCCTGCTATAGAGACTCCTGTTACTGAAAACAGAGCAGTCCTTTTCAGCAGTGTCATCACAGCGAAACTCAGCAGCGCACCGGCAAGCGAATAAAGCGCACCGAAAAGTCCGTTGAACAGCAGACCTGCGATAAGGACTCTGATGAGATTGACTGAAAATGCACAGCCTGTCCCAAGATAGTAAAGCGCCACTATTATAACAAGATTGGCTATACCGAGTTTGACGCCGGGTATGCCTGTGTTGAATGGGAGTATGACTTCTATATATGAGAATATCAGCGCCAGGGCGGCAAGGAGCGCCGTCATGGTTATCCTCTTTGTATCAAATGCTTTGGTTGTCCTGTTCATGTATCATATTATATAACATTGACACGAAAGCTTCAATCTGATAATATAGAATAGTCGCAGGAAGCGCACGAAGAAAGACCACGAAGGTCAATACCCATATTCAGGGTGTTGTTTTTCGTGGCCTTTTTTGTGTCGGTGCAGCAGGTAAGAGATAAGACTGGCGGGCAATGAAAATGTCATGGCGATTTATCACAAAGAGAACGTATATACCTGCTGGCAGCCTGGTCAAAGGTCGGAAAAGATATATGATCTGCAGCCGTGTAAAGTACAGGCATAACAGATCCGTATCGCATCATGGAGAACATTATGACAACATCTGAAAATACAGTTTCATATATAGCAAAAAAGGCAGTGCAGCTGATACTGTCTCTTATCGTGCTGTCGCTGATAGTTTTTTTTATCTCAAGGCTTGCTCCGGGAGACCCCCTCAGGGCATACTACGGAGAGTCTGTTGAGCGTATGACAACAGAGCAGCTTCAGAACGCAGAGCACAGGCTGGGACTGGACAGATCTCTGCCAGTCCAGTACATCACATGGGCAGGAAATGCGCTTCGGGGAGATCTTGGCATATCATACCAGTACAAGCAGCCGGTGACAGACGTTATAGGCAGCGTTTTCGGCAATACGGTGGTGCTCACAGCATCATCTTTCATACTGATAGCTGTGCTTGGACTTCTGCTTGCCATATTCTGCGTCCGTCATGAAGGCAGCACAGCGGACAGAGTGATATGCAGAGCAGGCGTAGCCGCAAGCAGCATCCCGGAATTTTTCATGGCGCTGATACTCATACTCATCTTTGCAGTAAAGCTGGGAGTGCTGCCCCAGAGCGGAGTGACGTCCATAGGTGGAGGCGGCATCGCAGACAGGCTGCTGCATCTGATACTGCCGGTGGCGGCCATCGTCATATCTCATATATGGTATTGTGCATATCTTATGCGGAACAGACTTTCCGATGAGATGAGTAAGGAATACGTACTGATGTGCAAAGTTAAAGGGCTGACGGAGCACCAGATAATATACAGACACTGCGTAAGGAACATCATGCCTTCAGTGGTGAGCATAATGGCAGTGTTCCTGCCGCATCTGCTGGGGGGAGCATATGTCATAGAGATGGTCTTTTCATATCCCGGCATCGGCAGGCTGGGACTGGAAAGCGCCCAGTACCACGATTACAATCTGCTGATGACGGTCTGTCTCATAACAGGTGCTTCAGTCATGGTAGTGAACATGGCGGCGCAGATAATCAATGAGAAACTTTCCCCTGACATGAAAGAGGAAAGGGGGCAGATGCTGTGATATCATTAAACAGAAACAGACTGCAGGAGCCGGGAAGCAGGTTCCCGTATATATCTGTCACGGTACTGGCGCTGATCGCAGCCGGCTGCATCATCGGCAGCATCGTATATTCAGACAGTGCATACTATATGGAGCTTTCCAAGATAAGCATGGCTCCGGGCAAAGGTCACATATTCGGGACAGACACTCTCGGCAGAGACCTGTTTTCGGTGATATGGTGCGGCGGCAGGATATCCCTGACCGTAGGACTTCTGGCTACGCTGATATCAACTGTCATTGCAGTGATATACGGAGCAGCGGCAGGGCTGGCTTCTCAGAAAGTGGACGATGCAATGATGCGGTTCACCGAGATACTGATGAGCGTGCCTCAGATGCTTTTTGTCATGTTCCTGCAGGCGATGATGGGAGAGGCGAATGTCATTTCCATATCGGTGGTCATAGGCGTGACGGGCTGGATGGCTGTGGCCAAGATGGTCAGGAGCGAAGTCAGACAGCTGCGGAGCAGTGGATTCGTCATGGCGGCAAGGTCCATGGGAGGCGGATTCTTCTATATACTTTACAGGCATCTGATGCCAAACTTCATGTCGGCGGTCATGTTCATGATCGTAACCAACATCGGCGGGGCGATATCCATGGAGGCAACGCTGAGCTTTCTGGGACTGGGCCTGCCTGCAGAGATAGTTTCCTGGGGCAGCCTGATGTCGCTGTCACAGCGGGCGATGCTCACCGGTGCATGGTGGATCCTGATCATACCGGGGATATTCCTGGTGATCACGCTGATATGTATCACGGAGATCGGGGAATATCTCAGATGCAGGGGCAGGCGTGACAGGCTCATGTAAAGCGCTACGAAGACTGTGATTTCAATGACAAAAGACTATCGCTGATAAGCGATGCCGAACAAATCACAATGAACTCAGCGCCGCACGCCGGCGATGATGATAAAGAGAAAACAGCTGCATGAAGCAGCTTTCGAAATAGAAAGAGTAGAGATGTGTTATTGCATGGAAAAAGAAAATTCTGAGGAGAAAAAGAAGATGAAGAAGAGGATCATAAGTATCGCCCTGGTGCTGATGCTGTGTGTATGTACAGCGCTGCTTTCAGGATGCGGCAAGGATGAAGTGAAAGACGACGGCAATACGCTGATATATGGCAGCAGCGACTACACTGCCATCAATCCGGCGCTTTACGAACACGGCGAGATAAATCTGCTGCTGTTCGCAGGACTGACCGCCCATAACGAGAAAGATGAAGTAGTGCCGGGACTGGCGGAAAAGTGGGATTTCGACAAGAAGACCAATACCTACAGTTTCACACTGCGTGACGGACTGACCTTCCATGACGGGGAGCCGCTGACAGCAAAAGACGTAAAATTCACGATAGAAGCCATACAGGATCCGGACAACGGTTCAGAGAACGCATCGAATTTCGAAGATGTAAAGAGTGTAAAGGTAATAGACGATACTCATGTGGACATCCAGCTCACAGCGCCGAACACAGCGATGCTGGACTATCTGACCATAGGCATACTGCCTGCTCACCTCCTTGAAGGCAAGGACATGACGAAGGACAGCTTCAACCAGTCGCCGGTGGGTGCAGGTCCGTACAAACTCGTCAGCTGGGATATGGGACAGAGCATCACCATGGAAAAATTCGACGACTACTACGGCGGAGCTCCGAAGATAGGCAAAGTCGTATTCAAGATAGTCGAGGACACCGACGCCAGAGCACTGCAGCTGGAATCAGGAGAGATAAACTTTGCACAGATAACTCCTAAAGCAGAATCGAAGTTCAATGACAAAGAAGGCTTTGCTGTATACGAGATGAAGACTGCGGACTACAGAGGGATAATGTACAACTTCAGCAATGACCTCTGGAAAAACAACAGAGATCTGCCGAAGGCGCTGAGTTACGCCATAGACAGACAGGCTATCATCGACAGCGTGCTGCTGGGTCACGGACAGACAGCATACTCCCCGCTGCAGGCAGGACCATATGCCAACAAAGACATAGAAAAATACGCCTACGATCCGGACAAAGCTCAGAAGCTCATCGAAGCAGCCGGCTGGACCAAGGGAGATGACGGAATCTATGAAAAGGATGGAAAGAAACTTTCGTTTACCATAAACTGCAGCCAGGGAGACCAGGTGAGAGTGGACATGGCGAAGATCTGCGCCCAGAACTTCAAAGATATCGGAGTGGAGGTGAAGGTGGAGTCGCCGGCTGAGATAGACTGGGCAGGCCAGGAAGCTTTCCTGATAGGCTGGGGCAGCCCTTTCGATCCTGATGACCACACATATAAAGTCTTCGGCACGGACAAAGGCGCTAACTACAGCGGATATTCCAATGAGAAGATCGACAGTCTGCTGCAGCAGGCCAGGGAGTCGGACAACAAGTCTGAGAGAAAGAAACTCTACGCACAGTTCCAGGAAGAGCTGGCAAAGGACCCTGCATACACCTTCATAGCATACGTTGACGCCATCTATGCAGGCAGCGACTCCATCGAAGGTATAACGAAGGACACAGTACTGGGCCATCACGGCGTAGGTATATTCTGGAACATAAACGAATGGGAGATAAAGTAACGGAAAGGGCGACCTATGGATGAACTGCTTAGAATAACAGACCTGACAGTGGGATTCGACAACCCGGCAGGCAGCATGACTGCAGTGAAGCATGCGGATCTTGCCATAGCTCCTGGGCAGACCGTGGCGCTTGTGGGCGAATCGGGATGCGGTAAGACCGTCATATGCAAAAGCATACTGGGGCTTCTCTGCAGCAGAGGCAGGATAAGGTCCGGCAGCATATATTTTGACGGCAGGGAGATCTCGTCACTGACAGATGCACAGATGGTGCCTGTCAGGGGCGGTGATATCTCCATGGTTTTCCAGGATCCAATGACATCGCTGGACCCTGCGTTTTCCGTGGGAGAGCAGATCGCCGAAGTCCTGCGGATACATGAGGGCATGTCTGCAAAGGAAGCCCGGGATGAAGCCGTGAGTATGATGGAGCTTGTAAAGATCCCGGATGCAGCGTCAAGATATGACCAGAGGCCCTACCAGTTCTCCGGAGGTATGCGGCAGCGCATCTCCATTGCAGCGGCGCTGGCGGCAAAGCCGAGGCTGCTGCTGGCCGACGAGCCCACAACGGCCCTCGACGAGAAGACGAGACTTGAGATCATGGAGCTTTTGAAGAACGCAGTCGAAGAAACAGGAGCGGCCATGCTTTTCATAACACACGATCTGAGCCTTGTGGAAGGCATCGCAGATCGTGTGGCGGTCATGAAGGACGGCGTTATCGTCGAACAGGGGACAGTGAATAAAGTCTTCGACGATCCACAGCATGAGTATACGAAAAAACTTCTTGGATATCTTGACTACAGCAGGAACCGTGGTCACGATCACAGGGTGAGACCGGATAATGCTGTACCGCTGGTGGAGGTAAGGCATCTGCACAAGACATATGCAGCAGACCGGAAAAATCGCAGAACAGTGATAGACGATATGTCCTTCGTGATAAACAGAGGCGAGATCCTGGGAGTCACCGGCAGATCAGGATGCGGCAAGTCCACGCTTTCCAGATGCATAGCAGGTCTTGAGGGCTATGACAGCGGTGAGATGCTGATAAAAGACGGCACCAGCATACAGATGATATTCCAGGATACGGGATCCTCATTCAATGAACGCATGACGATAGAGGAGATAATCGCAGAGCCGCTGATGATAAGAGGCGGCAGGAAAGACAGGAAACGCTGCAGCAGAGCAGAGGCCGCAGAACATGTCAGTGAAGTCATGGCGGCGGTGGAGCTGGACAGCTCGCTGAAAGACCGCATGCCATACGAACTTTCCGGAGGGCAGCGCCAGCGTGCAGCAATAGCCCGGGCGCTGATAACGGACCCGGATCTCATAATCGCAGATGAGCCGCTGACAGGACTGGACGTCACAGCTCAGGCTCAGATCGTGCATCTTTTCAGGAAACTTTCTGATGAACGTGACCTTGCAGTGCTGTTCATCGCACACGACCTGCCAATGGTGAATCACATCAGCAGCAGGATAATAGATTTCGGATAGATCGCCAGACTATCTGGCAACAGCATCGTACTTGTTTTCACCTCCGGTGATCTCAAGTACGATTTTATTAGGCAGACATATTATCGTCTCGCCGGTTTCGGATATGTCGTGCTGTTTCACGCAGTCCTGACCTTTGCAGTCGGAAAAAGTCATTGAAACAGTACCGTCTTTTATGGTAACCTTGTTTATATGACCTTCCTGTCTTACAGTGATCTCTCTGTTTTCAAGAAGGGAATACGAACCGAATTTTTCACCGTCAGCTGTTATCAGCAGCTCGTCGCCTGTGGTTTTTCCGGTGGAGAACGCATAGGACAGTGCCAGACCGGCGATTATCAGTATAACGGTGAGTATTATATCAGCTTTTTTTATCATCATGACCTCCGGAGGTATTATGAAAAAGTCTATTTCCATCAATAATATGCACTCAATGGTGCGTGCGGCAGCTGTGATATTCATCGCTGCTTTTGTAATTATAACACAGACAGGCTGCGGCGACAAAGGCTCAGACAGCGAGCCGGTGACAAAAAATGATTTCTGTCTGGACACCTCATGCGATATAAGCATATACGACATAACAGGCAGCGAAGGCGAGGAGATACTTGACGGAGCTTTCAAAGAAATAAGAAAGTACGAGAAGATCCTCAGCAAGACTGTTTCCGGAAGCGATATAGACAGGATAAACAAAGCCTCCGGAAAATCAGTAAAAGTCTCGGACGACGCTTACGAAGTGATAAAGATGGGTCTTGAGATAGGGAAGCTCAGCGGAGGCAGGTTCGATATAACTGTAGGCAGGCTGACAGACCTCTGGGATTTCAAGAGCGACGACCCGAAACTGCCGGAACAGCAGGATATCGACGCAGCGCTGAAGACTGTAGGTCTCGACAATGTAAAGCTTGAAGCCGGGAACAAAGTGACACTTACAGATCCTGATGCAGAGCTGGATCTTGGCGGCATAGCCAAGGGATATATAGCCGACCGCATCACTGAGTACCTTGAAAAACAGGGCGTAAAGAAAGCTATCATCAATCTGGGAGGCAACATCTGCGTCATCGGAAGCAAGGCGGAGGATACTCCCTGGACTATAGGTATAGAGCGTCCCTACAGCGACAGGACTGAGCTCATCGGTTCGGTCCAGGTGTCGGATGCTACAGTGGTGACCTCCGGCATATACGAGAGGATGTTCAAAAAAGACGGCAGGATATATCATCACGTGCTGGACCCAAAGACAGGCTATCCTGCGGAGACAGATCTTGAAGCTGTGACCATAACTGCAAGGAAAGGATATTCCGCATACTGTGACGGACTGTCCACCACATGCCTGATGCTGGGGACAGACAAGGCCAGGGCTCTTGTGGAAAAGCTCCAGAAGGAAAAGCCTGACATGGGTATAGAGGCTTCTTTCACGGACAAAAATGACAAAGTGACTCAGACAGAGGGCATGGATATCGACATGTCGGAATGATGATGACAACAGGAAAGAAGGGTAGAAAGACTCGATGAAGTCGAAGATAACGGGATTTTTCAAAGACAACAGACATATATTCATATCGTTTTTCATAACGGTGGCTGCAGTGGTGCTTGCTATGGCAGCCGGCAGGGTATACCCCTTCGGCACAGAGCAGATAGCTGTCATAGACATGTATCATCAGTATCTGCCGTTCCTCAGCGAGCTGCAGACGAAGCTCCAGGCAGGCGGAAGTCTGTTCTTTTCATGGGACGGCGGCTGCGGCACAAACTTCTGGAATCTCATAGCGTACTACGGGGCAAGTCCGCTGAACCTGCTGCTGGCACTGTTCCCGAAATCCATGATAATGGAGGCAGCCACAGTGGTGCTGCTGATAAAGCTGGGACTGGCAGCATCATTCATGACAATGTTTTTAAGATACGCCGGTAAAAGATGCGACGCCGGGACGGTGGCGTTTTCCATGCTTTATGCGCTCTGCGCCTATGTGATGGCGTACTACTGGTGCATCATGTGGATGGATGCAGTGGCGCTGCTGCCGCTGTGCATGCTGGGACTTTACAGGCTCATAGACGGCAGAGGCGTGAAGCTTTACACCATCAGCCTTGCACTTATCGTGTTCACCAACTATTACATTTCCATCATGGTATGTATTTTCATACTGTTCTATTACCTGGTGCTGTATTTCATCAGAGTAAGAGGAGGCGGTGCCAGGAGATGTCTTTTCACTGCGGGCAAAGCGGCGGGCTTTTCACTGCTTGGCATCGCAATGTCGGCCGTCATGTTGCTGCCGACATACATCAGCATGCAGGACACCTATTATATATCTTCGGATATGCCGGAAAACTGGAAATTCTACAATGACCCGCTGGATATCATCAACCAGCTGCTTCCAAACGCACAGCTGACAGTGAGGGAAGGACTGCCGGATATATACTGCGGTCTCATCGTAGTGATACTTCTGGTGTTTTTCTATATCAGCAGGACCATTCCTCTCAGAGAAAAGGTGCTGGATACAGTGTTCCTGGTGTTCATGTTCATAAGTCTCAACCTCAACAAGCTGGATTTCATATGGCACGGATTCCATTTCCCGAACCAGCTGCCATACAGATACAGCTTCGTCATAAGTTTCTTGCTGGTTTCCATAGCATACAGGACGTTCCTCAAGGCGGACGAGTTCAGGATAAAGACCATATGGACGGTGCTGGCGGCAGGCACAGGGTACTATCTGCTGGCACAGAAGATACTCAAAGGATCCATAGACGACCCGGATCTTTTCTTTTACTGCGGAGTGGCTTTCCTTGTCCTTTACTGCACAGTGTTCCTTGTGTACAGGAAATCATACGTCAGGAAAAATGTCTTCGTGTTCCTTATCGCTGTGGTGGCAGCAGCTGAGATGACGGCAGGGATCAGCACAGCCATGGACAGGAACGGCACTACATCCAGGACAGCATATTTTGAAGGATACAAGGATGTGACAGCGCTGGCTGAGCAGACCGGCAAAGATTTTGCCAGGACGGAAATGACAGGTAACTATATCCTGAACTGTCCTGCGCTGTACCACTACAAAGGCGTTTCACAGTTTTCTTCATCTATAAACGGGAACACTGTGAAATTCATGGAATCCATCGGCATGGACGGGGAACCGGGAAAGAACCGTTTCAACTACAATCTGACCACGCCGGTGATAAACTCTATATTGAATGTGAAATATCTCATAAGCCGGGGCAGCGAGATAGATGACGGGAACCTTGAGCTTGTGAAAAGACAGGGCAGCTCCTGTCTTTATGAAAACAGATATCCGCTGGCGGCGGGATACATGACCAGCAGCTCCATAAGGACCTGGGATACATCGTCAGGAGACCCTTTCACCGTCCTGGACGATTACATCAGAGCAGCCACCGGCGGCAGATATACAGGCGTTTTCAGACGCATCGCATCTCCGCAGATAACGTCACAGGGGGCGTCTGTGAAAGAAAACGGCAGCAGGCTCACAGCAGTGTTCAGAGACGATGCAGACAAAGGCAGCGTGACTCTGAGATACAGGGCGGAAAGCACTCAAAACTGCTA
>CAKQNZ010000023.1 GCA_934255435.1 uncultured Clostridia bacterium
GTTGTAGACCTTGAATCCATTGTATTCCTTGAAATTGTGGCTGGCAGTTATCACAACGCCGCCATCGCAGCCAAGCTTTCTCACAGTGTATGAAAGCAGAGGCACAGGGGAACATCTGTCATAAAGGAATACATCTATACCTGACGCTGCCAGTATACGTGCAGTTTCCTGTGCGAACTCCCTGGAATTGTTTCTTGTGTCATATGCCACAGCAACTTTGCTGCCGCTTCCAAGCAGCATGGCAAGACCTTTCGCAGCCAGCCTTATCATGTATCTGTTCATGCGGTTTGGTCCAAGACCCATCTTCCCTCTCATGCCTGCCGTACCGAACTCCAGCGATCTGTAAAATGAATCCTGCTTTTCTTCCTCTGCCAGAGTTTCCAGTGTCTTTTTCTCCTGATCGTCAAGATGCGGACTCGAAATCCACTCTTCATATCTTTCTTTGTAAGTCATAAAATTCTCCCCCCGTGCTATATTTTCTTAGTGTATTTAAGATTGAGCCAGTAGCCGTTGCTCATTTTGCCCCAGCCGTTTTTCACGGCTTTGACAGTTATCGTCTTTCCCTTGCGGTATGTACCGGCTTTCTTGTAGCTTGTCCCCGGTCCCTTGCGGTAGTTCACATCCGATGTGGTCTTTGCCTTGTATGCCTTGAAAACTTTTACCGGATACTTTGTCACTTTTTTGGTATATTTCAGTTTCAGCCAGCATCCGTTGCTCATCTGGCCCCAGCCACTTTTTTCTCTTATCACTGAAACAGTCTTGTTTTTCTTGTATGTGCCTTTGACCTTGTCTTTCGTTGAAGGGCCTGTCCTGTAGTTGACGCTTGTCTTCGTCTTTGCTGTGTAAAGCACTGCTTTTCCATTTGACAGCAGCTTGTACTTTTTGCTGCCGTATGTAGCACTGCCTGTTGTCATGACGCCGCTGCTGTCAAAGAGATAATGATAGTCGCCCACTTTCCTGTATCCTTTGAGTTTGTCTCCGCTGCTGTTCACATAGTATATCTTCTTTTCGAATGTGATCCAGCGTGATACTGCTGTCTTGCCGTCGTATCTTATGAATCTGTACTTGCCGGAACTGTCCTTGGCATATTTCCTTATATCTGACGGCTTTCTGGTATACGACAGTTTCACCCAGTAGTCCTTGCCTTCAAAGGACCCTCCCAGCCTGCCCCAGCCTGATGCCGTAGCTGTGATGATTATCTTCGTGCTTTCTTTCAGCGTGCCTTCCACCGTGCCGTTTCCGTAATCAGTCCGATAGTTCAGAGCTGTGGACGTATAAGCTGTATAGTCTTTGACATCTTTGACATTTGTTTTCGAATGGTATATGAAGTTCATATCAACTCTGCCTGATATCCCTCTTACCGATCCATCGGAGGAATACTGCCACATATAGAACTCTCCAGGATATGATGTTGATGTGTTGTAATGTGCCAGCCACATCTTGTATTTCTTTTCCAGGACAGTATTGTTTACATAATTTGTAAACAGATCATAGTTGCCGTAGATCATAGGTACATATCCTGATTTTTTCACTCTCTCGCTGAAAGCAATACAGTTGTTAGTGAGCTTTGTTTTGCCGAGTTTCTTAGCCTTTGATGATGTGAACCTGCCTGTAGGCACCGGACTGAACTCATAGTCGAACACCACCGGCATACTTATCTTTGATTTGTACGGCTTGATACACTTGACGATGAAATCAGCCTCTGCCTGTGCTTCTTTCTCGCTGACTGCCTGTGAATAGATATATACACCGACTTTAAGACCTGCAGCATATGCATTTTTTATATTCGTCTCGTAGTATGCGTCTTCTGCCAGGTTGCCCTTGGAGCCGTAACCTCTGTATGCGACTCTGATGATAGCATGGGTTATACCTGCTGCCTTTACCTGTTTCCAGTTTATGTTGGAATTCTGATGTTCCGAAACATCTATGCAGTTGTATATAATGTGGTTTTTGTATTTGTCGGGATGTTTATACCGCGAAGCTGTGCTCCTGGAAAAAGTACTGATCTGATTCCCGCTGTCGTCACCGTCCTTTGCGATGATGCTGCCATTTTCATCTACAGTGTAGTATCTGAAAAATTCAGGGTCTTCATTCTCGTATGCAGCCTTTGCTTCTTCTGATACTTCAGCTGCCGTCGCTTCATCTCCGCTGTATGTGTCATATGTGCCGGTATCTTTTTCTTCTGAAGTTTCGTCTTTTGCTGCATCTGTTTGCTGCTTCTGCTGCACTGTCACTGCCGCCTGGTCCGCATCTGCTGTACTGTCTGCAGCAGTTTCTGCGCCATATGCAGAAGCTGTCGTTACAGCCAGCATCAGAGCCATAACCAGTGCTGCGATTCTGCTGCCGGCTCTTCCTGATCTTTTCGTGTTTCTTATCATATATATCTCCTTAAATAAATCGTTGTGTCAAAAGGATATGTCTATTTTAATAGATTTTACTGGAAGATGCAAGAAAAGCATGAAAACAGCAGTATGCACAGTAAGCCGCAAAAGCAGCTACCGGCAGGTTTCCAGGCAGCTCAGAGATACTTCATAGGCAGTCCTCACCTCACAGTTTCCATCTTCGGTATATTTGCGATACTCTCTGCTCTGCAGCCTGCCTTCTGCACATATCATATCTCCCACGCAAAGCTGCGAACTGTACACTGCATTGCGACCCCAGGCTATGGCTGGTATATAATCCGATTTGTTGTACATACGATTCACTGCTATCATCAAATCGCAGATCTCTCTTCCAAGAGGCGATGTGCGTCTTATCGGCGGCTTGCATATGAAACCTTCGATGCTCACGATATTTTTATACTCAAAAGGCTGCGGCACGCAGTAATCCATCTCCTGCACGAATACAGTAACCTCCAGCCTGCTTCGTCCTTCCGTTTCTCTGTTGTATGTTCTTATCTGGCCATATATCATCATCAACTCATCTTCAGCGGGAGATCTGCCGCACATGAGGCGGTCTGACATTATCAGTCTCACCCTGTCCTCGTAACCGCTTTTTCTTATCACGCCAAGCATCACTGTGTAAAATGCTTCACCGTATGTTTTATGACTGAACACAGGCTCCGATATCACATGTCCTGCCAGTGTCACACTGTTGCTGCTGATATTTTTCTCCATCATAAAACCCCTCCATATCCGTAAATATATGCAGGGGCTGTTTTTCTTATAACACAGGAATATCTCCTGAAGAAATATTTTACAGATCCAGCCTCATCACTTCAGGATGACACTGTTTCCCATACTGAGGACAGGTCAGACATTCGAAGAACTCCGGTGCGTCTTTACGCTCCACTGTGACGAATCCCTGTTTTCTGAAAAACCCAGGTGCTCTGGCAACAAGGAATATCCTCTTTCCCCCCAGTTTCAGGGTTTCTTCTATACCTCTGTCCAAAAGTGCCTTGCCAAGCTTCAGTTTTCTGTATTTCGGGTCTATTGCTATTCCGTCTACGATGAATTCACCGTCTCTCTTCGCCAGGACGAATCCTCCGATCAGCCTGCCGTATTCGCCTGCAGTGCCTTCATCTGACGGACCTTCAGGTATCTGTCCGGTGCCTTCTGTTATCTTCCAACACTTTATGATATCTGTCGGAGTCGGTATCGGACCCTCGTCATCGAACTCAAGCTCGTTTTCTATGAAAAAGGGTACAAGCTTGTCGTATTCATCTGTAACCGATATTTTGAAATTAAGCATATCACACACTCCTCGCATCAGTCATCGTACTTCCATGTATCTGCCGACACATAGACCTCGAGCCTTCCTTTTAGCACACTGAAATCCAGCGGCAGTTCTTCTCCATGTTCACCGTCTATATCCGTGCTGATATCTGCTTCGGATTCTATTCTCAGTGTCTCGGTCTGGAAATAAAGGACGTTTTTATTGTTCGGATGTCTGCCGTGCATCACTTCGAAAAGCAGCGGTGCCAGCTCCACGATAGGCATCTTCCGGAAAGCTATGACGTCCAGCTTGCCGTCATTCATGGACGACTGCGGCGAAAGTTTCCTGAATCCGCCTGCTGACTCGCCGTTCATGACTACCATGAAATATATGTCTTCATCATACTCCCTGTCTGGCGTGATGAGACGCACCGGCAGCGCTCTTATCTGCGGTATCTCCGTAAGCGCCTTGAGATAGTACGCCAGCACTCCGATGGTGTTCTTCAGATCAGGATTCGTTTTCTGACTCACATCTATCAGCGCCCCCATAGCTGCCACATTGACAAAGCACTTGTTATTCACAACGCCTATGTCAGCTTTTGTAGTCTTGCCGCCAAGAGCTATATCCATTTGTCTTTCAAGATCCGACGGAAGCTCGAAATAGTATGCAAAATCATTAGCGGTGCCTGCCGGAAGTATGGCCAGCGGCAGTCTTATATCGTGTCTTACCATAGCGTTGACACAGAGGTTTATCGTGCCGTCTCCTCCTGCTGCGATGACTCTGCTGAATTCATTCTGATCTATATTTGAAAAAACATCTTCTATCACGATGCCTTCCGAAGCTCTCACCGGCACAAGTCTGTATCCTGCCTCCTGACACCGTTCGACTATATAGTCAAGGTTGTTTTTGAATATACCGCTGCCTGATTTCGGGTTGTAGTATAAAAGTATTTTATCTCGTCTGCTGCTTTCTCCCATTTTTGAGTAACCTCCTTATTTCGCCTATCAGATACAGCGACCCTGCAAACAGGACTGCATCATGGTTCTCCTGCATTTGACATGCAAGTTTCAGGCTTTCCTGCGGCGTCTTCGCCGTCACTGCGTTTATCCCAAGAGACCTGAAATGCTCTGCCAGCTTCTCTGCAGACAGCTTTCTGGGATTGCCCGGCTCAGTGACGATGACATCATGAGTTATATCAGCAAAATGTCTCATGATCTCATCCACCTGTTTGTCTGCCAGCACCCCTGTGACAAGCAGCACTCTGCTTCCCTGAAAGTATTTTGCCATCGTTTCCTGCAGTGCTGCTGCTCCGGCTTCATTGTGAGCGCCGTCTGCAATGATGAACGGATCCTGTGAAAGTATCTCGAAACGTCCCGGCTGGACTGCTGTTTTCAGTCCGTCATACAGCCTGCCACGCTCTACTTTTATCTTTCCTGCCTTGCGCAGCACCTCTATGACCGCCAGAGCTGTCCTGAGGTTTTCTCCCTGATGTCTGCCCACCATGGAGATCTCCACGTCGCTGTAGTCCGTACCGTACAGCTCCATGGTGACTTTCTGGCTGAAAGGCGTTTCGTCATGTATATTGAACTTTATGCCCGAAACATCATACAGTCTGCTGTCATTTTCGTATGCTTTTCTGGCAATGACCGCTGCAGGTCCATGCTGCGGCACATTCGATATCACAGGACAACCAGGTTTTATTATCCCAGCCTTGTCAGCGGCTATCTCTTCAAGGGTATTGCCCAGCCTGTCCATATGATCGTATGATATGGAGCATATGACCGATGCAAGAGGTTCCCTGATCACATTGGTGGAATCTCCGCTGCCGCCAAGACCTACTTCCAGTATGACGATATCTGCATTCTTTTCTTTGAAATACAGCAGCGCCACAGCCGTTATGACTTCGAATTCCGTTGGTGAATCCTTGCCATCACTGACCATTTCCTTTACTTTGTCCAGCACACGGTCTGTATAGACTTCAAGTTCGCTGTCTGAGATATCCTGTCCGCCCAGCCTTATACGCTCATTGAAACTCTCTATATACGGGGATGTGTAAAGTCCTACATTGTAGCCGCATGAGCTGAGACCTCCTTCAAGGAATTTGCATACGGATCCTTTGCCGTTGGTCCCTGCCACGTGTATAACTTTCAGATCGTCCTGGGGATCCCCCAGCCTTGAAAGAACGTCATTCATCCTTTCAAGACCGAGCACACTCCCGAACCTTCTGAACTCATGTATCTTATCTACTGCACTCGACATATCCTAAGCTTTTACCTTCTTTTCCACAAGTTCCAGTCTGTCGCAGACTTCTTTTCTTTTTTGAGCCTGTCAAGTTCAGCTTCATAGTCCATGATGTCATCGAGAGGTATGAATATCTCTGCACCAGGAACTACTGCCGACATGACTTCTTCCGGAACTTCTGATTTGTCCGATATGAATGTTATGTCTGTGATGTTGGCTATATTCCTGATGTATCTTTCGCCTGCCCTTACTACATCTTCTCTGCCTTCTGTGCTGAGTATCACTGCTGTCAGCTTCTTTCCAGGAGATGCATCGGCTTCTGCTCTGATGTTCCTTATGCTCTTTATCACAGCCATAGCCATCTCCAGTTTTTCTGCTTCTTCTGCAAAGATCAGATCTTCGCTGTATACAGGCCATTTTTCTTTGATAAGGAAGTTATCAGGGTTGTCCTTTGCCGGCTCTCCCTTAGGCAGATATGTCCAGATCTCCTCTGTGATATACGGCATGAATGGATGGAGCAGTCTCAGCATATCCTTGAGGGCTGTTACCAGCACTGCTCTTGCCACCTGCTTGTCTTCTTCATCGTCACCATAGAGTCTGCCCTTTACGATCTCGATGTACCAGTCGCAGTATTCGTTCCAGATAAGGTCGTATGCACGCTGTCCTGCCAGCGCCAGATCGAATTTTTCCATGGACTCTGTTATATATTTCACTGCATCGTTGACTCTTGAGATCATCCACTTGTCTTCGTCCTGAAGTCTGTCTCTGTCAGCTCCTGCGATGTCAGCCATCGGTCTGAAGCTGCCGTCTTCATCCTGCAGGTTCATGATAACGAATCTCGATGCATTCCACAGTTTGTTTGCAAAGTTTCTCGCTGACTCAAGTTTGTCTGTCTTGAATCTCATATCGTTGCCCGGCGTTATGCCTGTCGTGAGCATGAATCTCAGTGCATCTGCACCGTACTGGTCGATTATCTCCAGCGGATCTATGCCGTTGCCGAGGGATTTGCTCATCTTGCGTCCCTGGGCGTCTCTCACGAGGCCATGTACGTATACATATTTGAATGGTACTTCGCCCATTGTCTCCAGCGCCGAAAATACCATCCTGACTACCCAGAAGAAAATGATATCGTATCCTGTCACCAGTACATCTGTAGGATAGAAATACTTCAGATCTTCTGTCTCATCCGGCCAGCCCAGTGTTGAGAACGGCCAGAGAGCTGATGAGAACCATGTATCCAGAACGTCCTCATCCTGCTTTATATTCGTGCTGCCGCACTTGCTGCAGCTGCACGGTGTCTCTTCACTTACCATTATCTCTCCGCAGTCCTGACAGTAGTACGCCGGTATACGGTGTCCCCACCAGAGCTGTCTTGAGATACACCAGTCTCTGATCTCCTCCAGCCAGTGGAGGTATGTCTTCTCGAATCTTTCAGGCACGTGGTTCAGATCTCCGTTCTTCGCAGCTTCGATAGCCGGTTTGGCCAGATCTTCCATCTTCACGAACCACTGATCTGAGAGCATCGGCTCTACTACAGTGCTGCATCTGTAACATTCACCTACAGGTATGACCTTTTCCTCGGTCTTAATCAGGTATCCGGCTTCGTCAAGATCCTTTACCCAGGCTTTACGGCACTCGTATCTGTCCATGCCTTCGTATTTGCCTGCCAGAGAATTCATCTTCGCATCGAAGCCTATGCATGATACGTTTTCAAGATCGTTTCTCTGACCAACTTCAAAGTCGTTAGGGTCGTGGGCAGGTGTTATCTTAACTGCACCTGTTCCCTTCTCAGGATCAGGATACGGGTCTGCTATGACAGGGATCTCTCTTCCTACCAGCGGAAGGATGACTTTCTTTCCTACCAGGTCCTTGTATCTTTCATCATCAGGATGTACCGCTATAGCAACGTCGCCGAACATGGTCTCAGGTCTTGAAGTTGCCACTACGACGCCTTCGCCTCCGTCAGCTGCCGGATATCTGAAATACCAGTACATGCCGTTCTTGTCTTCGTGCTCCACCTCCGCATCGGAAAGAGATGTGCCGCACTCCGGACACCAGTTGATGAGTCTGTTGCCTCTGTATATCAGGCCCTTGTCGTACAGCTTGACGAAGAAATGCTTTACAGCTTTGCTGCAGCCTTCGTCCATGGTGAAGCGTTCACGCTCCCAGTCGCATGAATCTCCCAGCTTGCGGCACTGCTTAGTTATCTTGCCGCCGAATTCTTTCTTCCATGCCCATGCACGCTTGAGGAATTCTTCTCTGCCCAGGTCTTCTTTTTCTTTGCCTTCTTCTTTTCTTATTCTGTCTACCACCTTGACTTCTGTAGCTATGCTGGCGTGGTCGCTGCCTGGCAGCCACAGTGCACTGTAGCCCTGAAGACGCTTGAATCTTGTAAGCACGTCCTGCAGTGTCTGGTCCAGAGCATGTCCCATATGAAGCTGCCCTGTGATGTTTGGAGGCGGCATAACGATAGTGAAAGGCTTTTTGTCAGGATCACGCTCTGCCCTGAAAGCTCCGTGGCTCTCCCACATCTCATATATTCTGTCTTCAAAGTCTTTGGGATCGTATGTCTTTGCTAAATTTTTCTCCATTATTTATCTCCTTCGTTATTAGCTTTCATTTCGGCTTCCATGTCGTCTTTCATGGCAGCTACCATATCCACAGGGAAATTCACATTATCGCTCATGGGATTGATGACGAATCCTGCCACCGCATTCTGCGGCTGAAGGAGTAATGCCGAAAGGTCGTCAAAATTCACTATCAGGCTGTGCTGATCCTTGTCAAGCTCGCATTTGCTCATTTCCACGCCGTCTGTGAATACAGGGTAGTACAGAGCGCCTTCTGAGGATTTTATTAGTTCGAAACTGATCTGAGTGTCTTTCTCAAGGATGATCTCTTCAGTTTGCTTGTCGTATTCCGGGTTCCTGTCCATGGATACCGGTATCAGCAGTTTAGCGCTGACGACTTCGTTGAGAAGCTTCACGGTGTTCTCCACTCCCGGGTCTTTTTTGGCCTGTGCTATGGCCTCTTTCAATGCCGGATTATTTATCGGCTGAGGTCTTTCCATTGGTTCTTCCTCCTGTTATGCTTCGATTATGTAAACTTTGAGGCCCGGAAGTCCTGTTTCCCTGCCTCCGCCTGTTTCTGTCTGTTTTATGATCCTGCCATCAGGCATACTGTCGGTATGGACGGCTCCTATGCCTATGAGTCCTGCCAGTCCTGACGGAGTCACAAGCTCTGTGTCTGCATCAGCAGTCTGAAACTGCAGATCGCAGCTGTCCATCAGTGCTCTGACTGCAGGTACCGGTACCGGTATCTCTCCGTGGCTGCACACGATGGTGCCATGCCCGTCATAAAGCGTCGACGTCATCACTGCGTCCGGATCTATTGCTGCCACCGCCAGTGAAGTCCCCAGTGCATTTTTTATGGCTTCATCTCTGCCCACTTCATGGAAATGGACTGTCTCAAGCGTCGCTCCATGGACCCCTGCCTCAGCTTCTGCTATGGCCTGATATATCCCTGCTGCATAATCTGCAGCCTTGTCGCTGACTCCGCTGTGGCTTATGATATGTTTAACGTCGCTGAAGCTCCTGCATGTGCTGTCGTGATGGTGATGATGCCCGTCATGACCATATTCACGGGTCTCAGCTTTTGAAAAGTCCACATCTTCTATCTGTTTCGTTATCTCATCTTCTGCGCCGCTCAGTGCAGTGACCGCATTGCGAAGCATATCTCCGCTGATACCGCCTGTGCAGTCAAAATACAAAATTTTCATTGTTACGTTCAAAAACCACCCTTTTTCAAAAATCTGTTATCTTTAAATATACATCTAAAGTGCAAAAAAGTAAAGAGTCGAATACCACCCCGCAGCCTGGCTTATATCTTTAAATAATATTTTGCAGATGTCCTGTTTTTTTGAAAGAATATATGCAGATCTGGTGTATAATCGAACTGATACAATATTTCTGCCATTATGTAATATCGGAAGGAGAAAAAATGAAAAGAAAACTATCTATCCTGACAGCAATCGCAGTCCTCATCGTTTCAGTGCTTGCTGTCCCTGCAGTATCATATGCTGCTAATGTGAAACTCAACAAGACATCAGTAACTTTGTACAAAGGTGCTGTGACTACTCTGAAGGTTTCAGGCACATCTGAAAAAGTATCATGGTCATCAAATTCAAAATCCATCGCTACCGTAAATTCAGCCGGCAGGATAACTGCTAAAAAGCCTGGCAAAACGACCATAAAGGCCAGAGTATCCGGCAAGACATACAAATGCAAAGTCTCTGTCAAAAAGATGAAAACATCGAATTCAGCAGCAAAAAAAGCATTCAGGAAATATCTGGATAAAAGCATCAGCAAAAAATGGTCCAAATACAGCAAGTTCAGCAATTCAAACTTCAAGTTCATATGCCTCGATCTCGGATCAGGGAAAAACAAAGTACCGACTATGCTTGTATGGAACTCCGCATCAGCTCATTTTGAAGGATACATTGGCGTGTATCAGTACATAGGCGGCAAAGTAAAATGCATCAACAAAAATGACTGGATATCCGCTGTATATCCATCCACCGGTACTGTCCTGACATGTTATCAGGGTGGGGGCTATGGTGAAACTAACACATGGTACTACAGCACTCTAAACAAAAAGACAGCTGCAAAGAACAAGGCATTCACAGCTATCCTTAGGGAAAGTTCTTTTGATGATGAGAACGAATACGAATGGTGCCGTGAACAGTTTGGCAATGACGTATATAAAATAGGCAGCAGTCGTGTATCCAAATCGAAATTTGATTCATACTGCTCGTCGACGCTCAAAAGAAGCTCATCTGTTATAAGCAACAAAGCACTGTGCAGCAGCAGACTCAAAAACACGAAAGCCAACAGGAACTCATACTTCAGGTAAAAAATTTTCAAACATCCAATACGAGGCTGCAGAAAAAGCCTGCAAATATCAAACACAGTCTTAAAAACAGAGACTCTTTCGAAATGAAAGAGTCTCTGTTTTATTTCAGCCTGTACTTCACTGGTGATGACCATGGGCCATATATTTTCTTTCCTGCCTGTGTGCTGTATGATCTGACTTTGTAGTAATAAGTCTTTTTTCTCGCAGCCTTCAGGCTGATGCTTGTGCTGCCGGTGGTCTTTATGATGCTGTACTTTTTGCTTTTGTATTTCGATCTTGCTGTCTGGTATCCGCTGACGCCTTTCATGCCTGACCATCTGACTTTCACTTTTGTCTTCGATGCTCTGGAAAGCTTCACGCCGCCGGTCTTCTTCAGTGTATAGATGCTGCTGGTCTTCGCCGGACTGTAGTACCTGTCGCCGTTGAAAGTCCTGTAGCTTTCCACTCTGAACACGTACTTCACGCCGTCTGCCAGGTCAGCCTTTTTCACTGAAGTGCCCGCAGTATGGCACAGCGTCCTGTAGCTGCTGTCTGTTGATTTCCTGTATGAAACTCTGTATCCGGATGCGCCCGGTACTTTTTTCCAGGACAGCTTCACATCGTCATATCCGTAAAGGGACGCCTGCACCGATGATGGCGCTGACGGTGCGACCTTTTCCGTGGATGCAAAACCTTTTATCCTGGCGCAGAATTTATTATCTGCTGCATCGTTCCAGCTGCTGCTGTATGAACTGTACCAGAAGCTCTGATCCCTGTCCAGACTGCACCTGAACCTCACCCATCCGTAGTCATCACTGCTCTCTGCACCGATGTACATCCTGTCTTTCACTGTCACGACTATGGAATATCTGCTGCCGGGACTGAGATATATGCCGTTTTCATCTTCTCCAAGATCCACAGTATGGAACCCACGTCTTCCAAATGTCGCATCAGTTGAATACACTTTTTCTCCACTCTGAGGATCGTTTCTGTCTTTTACCTTCGTGTATACGTCTACAGTACATTCTGCCTCGCTGCCGCCCGATCCGTTTGGATATGTGGTCAGACCGCAGGCTTTCAGCCGGTATCTGCTTCCGCCCGACGGTACAGTGAACACGTTCGCAGCCTTTTCTCCTGCCGACAGTGCGAACATACTTGGAATGGCGTTGCCGTCGTACTGGAAATTCCTGTCGTATCTTTCTGCCGGCTGCACCTCCACTGACATGGCGTTCTCCAGGGATGCGTCTTCATATGACACATAAAAATATCCTCCGTCTCCCCAGGTAACGCCGTAGCTGTTCTGTACTATCCACGCCCCGTCGCTCTCCGGTCTGACAGCACTGGCGTCATCACTGCTGCTGTCGAAATTCTCACGGCTGTAGCTGTCGTCCCATCCTATTATCGTCGCTATATGATCGCCGTTGTATCTTTTATCGCAGTAATATGCACTGGTATCGAGGTCGAGATACTTCCAGTTCTTCACATAAAGACTCACAGTCACGCTGCCGTTTTTTTCGATGTATTTCTTCACCGCTTCATTCGTTTCCGGAAAGTCCGCATTTCTCAGTACCACGTCATTGTCATATGCCAGAGAGCTGCTGAGGACTTTTCCTGCCCACTTGTTGAAAGGAGCTTTCGACTCTGCCGCCATACCCGTCCAGCCTGCCATAGCCTGGAAAGTCATAAGATTGTTGCCTCCTGCATCTGTATAGTCGCTGATACCTGTATCTTCACCGGTCACCAGCTGATTGCTGTCGCCTGCAGTGTTTCCCAGCGGGTCATTGACTCTGTTGTAAAAGAAATATCCAAGATGCACCGGAGACAGCTGACCTGCTCCGCTTATGTCCCTGTTCTGATACGCTCTTGATATCTCCGACGCTGTGGATGCTGAAAAAGCCCAGCAGAGACCTGTGCTGCCCTGGTTCTTGATCTTTATGTTGTCTGAATACCATTTTTCCTGCCTTGGATCATATGAAGACACTGCTCCAGCCGACCGGCTCTTTGCTCTTTTTCCTGCACGTGAGCTTTCCTCGTCTCTGAGCCTTATATGTATTCCCGCATCTCTGGCTCCACCGCCATCTCCATCATCTGTAACTGTAACATCATCTCCATACGTCACCGGCCGTCTGCTGCTGTCGGTTTCTTTTCCATATGAAAAATCTGACGGCAGAATAACGGCTGCCGCCAGAATCATAAACAATATACCTGCTGTAATATAGATCTTTCTCTTCATAAATTCCTGATCTCAGAACATCGCATCATCAGAAGTACTCATCGTCACTGCTGTCGAAATAGCCTCCATCGCTGCCGCTGCTTTTTTTCGAAGAAGAACTGCTGCTTTTCTTTGACGAACTGCTGCCGGAACCGGAAGAATAGCTGCTTCCCGAACTGCCGCTGCTGTAACTGTTGTACGTGCTGGTCTGCGGAGCTGTATATGTGGCTGCCGGAGGCGTATACACGTATACCTCCACTTTCACTGTCTCGCTGCGCCCGCCGGATACTATCCTTATCTTCGTACTTCCCTTTTTCTTTGCTCTGATCTTACCTTTACTGTCTACTGTCGCTATAGCTTTGTTATCAGTATAATACATTATCTTCTCGTCTGCAAACTTTTCTGGTTTCAGTTTCGGTTTCAGCTGGACGCTGTCGCCTTTTTCGATGCTTATGCTCTTGTCTATATTGTATATATCGGTCACTTTAGGTATGACCTTTATCTTCACCTGCCTGCTGAATGCCTTTGCCGACACTGTCAGCACAGTTTCACCTGTTTTCTCTGCAGATATGCTGCCGCTGCCGGACACAGTTATGATACTGCTGTCCTCTGCCTTGAAAGAAAGCGGCTCCTTGCTGAACCAGTCGGGCTCTATGTGGTACTTCGGAGAATATGTATCGCCGATATATATCTCCTCCTGGGATCTTATACCTGTTATGTCAGTCACTTTCTTAGGGACAGCAGCATATGCGATACCTGCAGCTGCCAGCACCACTGCTGCGCAGACAGCAGCTATAACTTTCTTTCGTCTTCCTGGCCCTGACCCGCTTCCGGATTTCCTGACATTATCTTTTCCTGCCGCATCTTCCTGCGGTGCATCCACATTGCCTGCAGCATCGTCACAGGAATGACTTTCCGGCACGTTGTACAGTGTCATCGACCTGTCGTTTTTAAGACTGGAAAGATGGTTTTTCTTTTTTTTGAAAAGCAGCGCCTGCAGCTCCTCTCTCATCTGCGCAGGGCTTGAATATCTTTCACTGGAATCGTAAGCACACGCCTTCATGATTATTTTCCGGAGTTTCGAAGATCCGTTTTTCGGATCCGGCAACTGCTCACGACGCATACGTCTCATGCAGGCTTCTTCCCTGTCATTGTATTTTATCGGCTGCGGATACTGCGGCATGAACGGCTGTCTGCCGTCATTCAGGAACTTGTACATCACAAGTCCAAGAGAATATATATCCACAGAAGGACCGTACGCTTCTCCTTTGAATACCTCCGGAGCCATATAAACATAGGTGCCTTTCCTGGACATGCCCAGCTTTGTCTTTTCAACGGTCTTGGCAATACCGAAATCACCCAGCTTGTAGTCGCCGCTGGGCGCTATGAAAATATTCTCAGGTTTTATGTCACGGTGGATTATATCGTACTTCCTGCAGAACTCCAGTGCCCTGCATATGTCCACGCCAAGCTTCATCACATCGTCTTCCGTCATTGGATTGCTGTATGTATACTCCAGAAGAGGCGTCAACAGCTCAAGACGTATCAGTATATCCCAGCCGATATCGTCTTCGTGCTCGATTATCATATGGTCTTCATAGCTGACAATGTGACTGTTGCCTTTGAGTTTGGACATGAATGTGAACTCGTTCACTACGTTTTCAACAATGTCCTTGTAATATTCAGTTAGATCTCCCTCCGTCATTCCGTTTGACATGATACTTCTTACTTCGTCTCTGTCATGCGGTATAGTGATGGCTTTCAGTGCAGACTGGAAGACTATCCCCAGCTCCTCACGTTCGATCATATATACCTGTCCGAACGCACCTTCACCTATTTTTTCTTTGATGTACCATGATCCGAAAAGAGGTTCGTATTGCTTGTAATAGTTTTCGTTCATTCGATGATTACCTGTCTCCCCAACAGAAAAATCAGCTGATGCTGTCCGTTACTCCATTAATAAACGGTGTATAGGATATATTATATCAAAAGGGAGATACAGCTTTCAACGGTTATACCACAAAAACGGCTTTCTTGTAATTAAAAGCCGTATAAGTGTATCAAACGTCTTATGTCTTGTTGTTTTCTGACGCAGTATATTCTGTTTTTTCCTGTGTCAGTATGTTTTTTCAGTCTGTATCCTGCTGCAGATGGTCATTCGCTGAATCTGCTTCTCACATCTGTATAGTATGTCCTGCTGACAGGTATCCTGTCCTTGGCTTCTGCGTCGAAACCCTTTTTCGAAAATGTCAGGTGATTGTTTTCCAGAGATATCACCTTGTCGAAATTTACTATATAGCTGTTGTGACATCTGATGAAATTCTCCGGAAGCATTTCACTCACTGACTCCATCTTGCCGTAAAAGGAATAAATCCCTTCCTCCGATACTATATTTATCTTTCTGTATGACTTTTCAAAATAGAATATACCTCTGAGCGGCAGACGCACCAGATTGGATCTTATCTTCACTGTGATGTATTCATTGTCCTTCCAGCGTCCTGTCTTGGACGCCTTTTCAAAAACACTGGCAAGCTCGTCCTCTGCTGCCGGAAGCTGCAGTCTGTATATGAAATCCACGTTGTAAAGATCCCTGATATACTGAGTCGACTCGCATACGAATACTATTTTCACATCAGGATAGTTCCTCTTGATAAGCCCTGCAGCGTCCACACCGTACCTGTCGCCGGGCTTTGCATATATGAAAGCCAGCTTTGCGCTGTGTTCCGACGTGTTCTGTCTGAGAAGTATCTTCTCACATGAGCCGCTGCTTATTATCTCGTACTCATCTATCATGTATTTTTCAAGATCCATACGTTCTATAGCATCTGCAAGTTCTTTACGTCTTTCATCGTTACTGTCACAAATCAATATACTGCACATTAATACTTAACTCCCCCATTGTACTAACTGAACCTTCGTCTCCGGACGATATCCGGCACCAGGCTCTTACTATAACCGTAAAATAACGCTTTTGTAATCTCCGGTCTTACAAGCAATTCGATATTACGATATTAATGTTAACACAGGGGCTTTCAAAAACTTTCAAAAAAAACAGGCAAAAACCGAAGTTTTTCCTGTTTTTTTGCATTTTTTTCTTTTTTACAGAAAACTGCATCAGATATCAGTAGATTTCAGCATGGATCATAGCCCGAAACTGCAGTGACAATCTGCATCAGTCGTTCATATAAGGGAATTTCCTGAATTTGCATCCGGATACACCTTCACTGATAAGCCTCATGTATGTCTCTTCGTACATAGTCTTCAGATCTGCCCGAAGTTCCAGCATCTCCTGGACTGCTGTAAGCTGATCTTTCGGATGCATCTCCTCAGGCGAACCGTTGTGGTAGACTTTTTTGAGCTTCGCCTGCAGCGGATGTGCTCTGTCCCACTGGTTCAGCATATTTATCAGTGCACCTTCAGCCTGATCCACGCCGTCAAGAGGAGAATATCCCATCATCTCAAGATAATCATCCAGCACAGGCTGTGTCATCCCCAGTGCCAGACACATGGAAATATGCGCTTTCTTTGTCTTAGGGATATATTTTATGCTGGATGTTATATTGCCGTACGCACCGTCCATGACATTTATCGTTTCAGGCGATCCTGACAGATAATTTATCATCGAATCATCCAGATACCCTCTCAGGGAGCTCATGGTCCATTTGCGCTGCCTGTCGTCATAGAGGTTCTTTATCTCAAGTATCCTGGTGACATAAAGATGCAGCAGACGTCTTGGTTTGACATATGCTGTCTTGAAAGCGTCTATATTCTCGACGATAAAACTGCGAAGACCTGCAAAATCTTTATCGTAGGCGATATGCTCCATACCGCTCTGCAGTATCACAGTATCCACGTCATCAGTCTTCAGATCGTTCCAGACGTCATTGTATATCTCCGCCACAGCTTTCTGACACGAATCATAAAGGCTGTAGTAGTTGGTGTCTGTGCTGCGATCATTACAGTTCACTGTTATGAGATATATCCATATCAGATCACTGAGCACGTCCTTGACGTAAAGCTTTCTCTTGGCTCCATATTTGGAAAGCCACCTGTTTATAGTATCGAGAGGCAGTTTGTACGCCATGCCTACGCCGATGAAAGTATCCCGCATTTTCGGCATTTTCTTGTAAAAGCCGGGCTGAGCGGACGGCTCCGTGTCTATGTACCTGCACACGTCTTCAAAGGATATGCCGGTATCTTCTGAAAGTGCTTTGAGCTCGGCACGCCATTTCTTTGATCTGTAATTCGAAAACAGCTCCCACCATGCAGCTTTGACGTCATCCACATCGTGCTTGCCGTCTTCAGCATATCGTCTCGCATATTCTGTATTACATTTTTCTTCCATTTAACTTGACCCCCCCCCCGCCAGTTTTTTTACTATACTGAAAATTCCCTTTCTGATTATCTCAGTATGTCTTGATTTTGTTTGTTCTGTTGGTTTCCTGATGATATGCAGGAAATCAGAAAGATCCGCTGCATCATGTTTTTACCGTGCTATATGAGATAGAAACCGGTAAGTCCGCAGGCTGCCCCCAGGACTGCGCCTGTGATGACATCCGCCGGGAAATGGACTCCGCCTGCCACTCTTGCTGCTGCCAGCACGATACCCGCTGCAGCCAGTGCGATGCCTGCCGGATGGCAGAAGTAGTATACTGTGGCTGCTATGACGAATATGGAAAATACATGTCTGCTGGGCATGGACTTTCCCTTCGTATCTTTTTTTATTACCGGTGAGATACCGAAGACTTCATATGGTCTTGGTGCGTTGTAAAGATATCTGAAAATGCTGAGCAATATAAAAGATATACCCGGCACTGCCACAGCACGGACGAGCTCTCCGCTCCTGCCTGCTGCCAGCACGATAAGAAGCACAGGGTATGCCAGATAAGCCAGCTTCGTAAACACGCCGTCGCATATGAGCACTATGTTTTTAAGTATGCCTGAACTTTGTATGCTCCGGATCATATTCTCATATGTTTCTTTCTTCATCGCTCTCTCACCTCTGATACATTTTACCATAAATGATACATATACGTCAAAAGAAGACATGTTTTGCCATGTCTTCTTTTGTATTGTCAGCTATAGGAGGGGGCTGTAAGTTATACCAGTGCAGCTCCGAGGTTCTTGCATTCTTCTACTGCGCTGTCATCAGGATAATCGTTGCAGATGACATAGTCGCACGCCATGTCTGCACCATCATTTTCGCATTCTGCTGCCCAGTTTCTCATCCATTCGCCGTCTCCCCAGCCGTATGAACCGAAGAGAGCAATCTTCTTGTCCTTGAGTTTTGCCTTGCAGTTATCGAACATAGGCTGGAACTCGTTTTCTTCCAGGATCTCATCACCCATTGACGGACAGCCAAAAGCCACCGCATCATATGTATCCATAGCATCTGCGTTGAATTCTGATGCTGTCAGCAGTGCTGCTTCCCCGCCTTTGCCTGTAATACCTTCTGCAACAGCCTTTGCCATTGCTTCTGTGTTGCCTGTGCCGCTCCAGTATACTACTGCTACTTTACTCATTTTAAATTACCTGCCTTTCATTCTTTAGGTTTTTTTCTTTCTTTATTTATCTGTAAATGCCATCAGGTCTTTCGATGGCAGCTATACAGCTACTACCAGTTTTTCCAGAGACATGTGTCTGCTGAAACATTCTGCATAGACCCTTGAGCATTTAGCATACTGATCGAATTTTTTCTGTGCCTCTTCCTCATCCCCGTATACTTTCCATGTGCCTACACACTTGGCGTCCTTCGCATCGTTTTCGATGAAGCCTCTGACGTCCTCCGGAGGATATCCCAGGAACAGACCTATTTCATGAGGAAATTCCTCGTTCCTGTTGACTCTTCTGATGAGTTCGATGATGCATCTGTCACAGTCTTCGACAGGATATCCCTCTTTCGAGAGGATAGTCTTAACTAACTCATTCTCAAAATCTTTTCTGAGTTTAGCCGGTCTGTACATATATATCAGAGCTCTGCCGCCTCTGCATCTCAGTATCGCTGTCCTGAGTCCTTTTTCTGCGAATTTTGCATTGAGGGCGCGTATAGTCC
>CAKQNZ010000024.1 GCA_934255435.1 uncultured Clostridia bacterium
TGGTACACCATCAGGGGTTCGAACCCTGGACACCCTGATTAAGAGTCAGGTGCTCTGCCAGCTGAGCTAATGGTGCTTATTTTTGTTTCGTCCGTTCCCGAACAATAAATATTTTATCACCGTATCAGCTCCTTGTCAATAATTTTTTTATATTATTTTCTGATCATTTTTTGCTGTATTTCTGTACGTTCTTTTTTGATGGTCTGCTGTCTTGCTTCTGTCTTTCCTGGGTGCCCTGGATTAGGTCTGTATACTTTTTGCTTGTTTCTTATGTATATATTCTCCAAGGATATATTGTCCCCGTTCGTATGCCTGTTTCCGGGATATGCAGCGGAGCAGATTCCGGATCTTTTACTGAAAATGCTCATCCTTGCGGAAGATCTTTACACGAACACCATCTGCACCAGCAGCATATACGCTGCTGTACCTGCTACTATCGACAGCAGTGTGTTGTGTTTCCATTTGTGCAGGGCGATGATCAGGGCTATGGCTATGAGTTCCGGCAGTCCGTGGGGTGCTTCCAGTACCGGCGTGGACTTGAGGCAGTACACCACCAGCATACCCATTATCGCATAGGGCAGCACGTTGCTGAGATACACTACAGGCGCCGGCGTGCTTCCTATGAACATTATGAACGGCAGTACCCTTATGAGAAACGTCACGGCTGCCGCCACAAGGATTATCATAAGGCTGTGCTGATAGTCTATCATGATACTCCGCCTCCCTTCTCGTTTCCGGCCTCTGCCGGCTCTTCACCGCACTTTTCCCCTATCCAGCGTTTTTCGATGAACAGAGCGATGGTTATTGCCGTCATTGAAGGTATCAGGAAGTGGTCCTGCCCGAACACCAGCAGACAGATCACAGTTATCACTATACCTGTCAGCGCCGGGATATGGGTATGCGCCTTTTCCCACTGCTCCACGAATATTATCACGAACAGCGCCGTCATGGAAAAATCCACCCCCGTGGTATCGAAAGGTATGACGTCGCCCAGCACTGCGCCTATGGTGCTGCCTGTTACCCAGTATATCTGGTTGAACATCGATACGAAAAAGTAATATCGTTTCCTGTCCACATTTTCAGGCGGATCTGCCGAACACACCAGTGAAAAAGTCTCATCAGTCAACGCAAAAATAAGGTACGGCTTTTTTCGTCCTGTACCTTTGTATTTTTCTATCATTGTTATACCGTAAAAAAGATGTCTGATATTGACCACCACCGTCATCAGGGCCGTCGTGATCAGTGATGCTCCTCCTGCCAGCAGATCTATGGCAACGTACTGCATGGAGCCTGCGTAGACTATGACGCTCATCAGCGTCGCCCACCACCAGCCGTAGCCCTTGCTCTGAAGCAGCAGGCCGAAGCCCAGCCCCAGAACTATATATCCTGCCATTATAGGAAGCGATGCCCTGAAAGAATACGGAATCGTGCGGTCTCTGCCTTTGTTTCCCATTCTTTCTCTTATCCCCTATGCTTTCCCGAATCCGCATGCAGGATATGTGCAGGTATCACAGTTCAGACACAGCCCACCGTGAGCCAGCCTATTTATATCGTTTTTAGTGATTCTCTCGCCTGCCATAAGTCTCGGCACGATCAGATCGAATATGCTGGTGCGGCTGTACATGACGCATCCCGGCAGTCCCACCACCGGCACGTCGCCTATATAAGACAGCATGAACATCGCTCCCGGCAGTACCGGAGCGCCGTAGCTCACCACTTCGCCGCCTGCGCGCCTTATTCCCGAAGGCGTCCTGTCGTCAGGGTCAACGGACATGCCGCCGGTGATACCGATGATATCCATGCCCTCGTCCACCAGCTGTCTGATACATTCAGCTATCATCTCTTCATTGTCATCTGCAAAGAGTTGCTTTTCGACTTTGCTCCCCAGCGCTCCGAATTTTTTCACCAGCACCGGTCCGAAAGCATCCTTTATGATGCCGTTGTATACTTCGCTTCCGGTAGTCACGACGCCTACTTTCATTTCTCTGAGAGGCACTATCTCCACCAGCGGGCCTGCTTCCAGCGTCTTTTCCGCCGTCTGCATCACAGATTCTGCCACGAACAGAGGGATTATCCTTGTCCCTGCCAGCTTATCCCCTTTTCTAACCACAACGTTCTCGTGTATCGTGGCGAACATTATCTCGTCCTGGGAAACCAGCTCAAAAAGCCTCTCCCTGTCTATCTTCAGGAGCCCGTCCACTGCTGCCCGCAGCTCGATCTTGCCTTCCGATGGCTCCGTCAGATCTATTCCTTTGCCCGCAGCGCGGGAAGCTATCCTGTATGCCGCCTCATTTTCATGGACATCGTCATCATCTTTCTCGAGAACGAATAGATGTCTCTTTCCCATGGAAAGGAGCACCGGTATGTCCTCTTCTGTTATCACATGGCCTTTTTTGAACTTGGCACCTTTATACTCGCCCGGGATTATCTGCGTCAGGTCATGAGCCAGTACGGTACCCACCGCCTGCTCTACAGCTACTTCCTTCATTTTATACTACCTTACCTTCCTTCAGAGTTATGTTTTTATCTGCAAAAAGCTGCGCCTCACGATGGTTGTGAGTTATCAGTATCGTAGGGATCTCAAGCGTTTCTCTGAACGCCCTGAACTCGTCGTATATCCTGTTCTTCGTATTCTCATCGAGAGCTGAAAACGGCTCGTCAAGAAGCAGCAGCGACGGTTTCGTCACCATCGCTCTCGCCAGGGCCACACGCTGTTTTTCTCCCCCGGAGATCGCCATGGAGTTTTTATCTGCAAGATGTGAGATCCCTAAGGTTTCCATCATATATCCGGCATACTCCAGCAGTTCCTTTTTTTCAGCTTTCCTCCAGTACTCCTTCCTGTTCTTCAGACCGTAAAGCACGTTCTGCTTCACGGTCATATGTGGGAAAAGCGCATAGTTCTGGAAAAGATAGCCGATATTCCTCTTTTCAGCCGGAACATTCACCTTATCAGTATGACTGAAAATAAGTCTTTCGTCAACAATGATTTCACCCTCATCCGGAGCAGCTATACCTGCAAGACAGTTCAGGATCGTAGTCTTCCCTGCTCCGGAGGCTCCTTCTATGACCAGGAGTTCATTGCCCATGGCAAAATCCACATCAAGGGAAAAGTAATTTAGCTTCTTCAAAAGTCTGAATGATACGCTCATGCCGGTCACCTCTGTGTACTGTCTCTGTGATTTTTCTTCTTCAGCCACACATTGAGACCGAATACCAGCGCGAAGCTGAAAACCACCATGACTACGACAAGACTCATGGCCTTGTCCTCCTTGCCTGTAACTACCGAATAATATATCGCCGTCGGGATGGTCTGGGTCTTCCCCGGTATGTTCCCTGCCAGCATCAGCGTAGCGCCGAACTCGCCGAGAGCACGTGCAAAGGTAAGCACTATGCCGCTTATGATGCCCGGCCCTGAGAGAGGGAACGTTACTGTACAGAAGACCTTGAAAGGACTGCTGCCAAGTGTCTTCGCAGCAAGCTCAAGACTGGGATCGACGCTCTGGAACGCGCCCTTTGCATTCTGATACATCAGCGGCAGCGCCACTACACTTGCCGCTATAACGCAAGCGATCCAGGTAAATACTACCTGGATGCCAAATGTATCGAGAAGGAAGGCTCCTATGAGCCCCCTCTTCCCGAAAACCTTCAGAAGCAAATATCCTACAATAGACGGTGGCAGGATCATCGGGAGTATGAGTATCGTTTCCCAGATGTTCTTGCCCGGGACTCTACGCTTCGTAAGCAGATAAGCGAAGAATACTCCCAGAAAAAACGCTATTACCGTCGCAAGCAGTGCGACTTTTACTGATAGAATAATTGGTCCAAACATATTAAATCCGTTTTCTCACTGTACTTCTGAACTTATTTTACTGTGAATCCGTATTTTTCGAATACTTCTTTAGCGAAGTCGCCCTGCATGAAATCGTAGAAGTCAGCAGCTGATTCAGCCTGTGGTGCATCCTTCATGATAGCTGCAGGATATACGATAGGATCGTGGAGATCTTCCTTGATGTCTTCAACTACAACACCCTTTGATTCATCCATAGTCAGAGCGTCTGTCTTGTAAACGAATCCGCAGTCAGCGTCGCCTGTCTCAACATAGTTGAGTACCGCTCTTACATCCTTTGAATAAACGATCTTGTCCTTGATCTTGTCAGTTATCTTAAGATTGTCGAATACCTGAGTCGCATATTTCCCTGCCGGAACAGTCTCGACTTCGCCGATGGCGATCGATCCTACTTTGTCCGAAGTGAGTGCATCCATGCTGACGTCATCTTTCTTTTCTTTTGTAGCTACCAGAGTCAGTGTGTTTCCGAGAAGATCTTTTCTTGTGTCCTTGTTGATAAGGTCGTCCTTCTCCAGATCGTCCATGTTGCTCTTTGAAGCTGATACGAATATATCACACGGTGCTCCGCCCTGGATCTGCTGCACCAGGTCTCCTGAACCCGCATAGCTTGGTGTTACGGTGCATGATGCATCTTTCTCGTACTCTTTGATGATCTCATCGAGAGCATCTGTCAGACTTGCTGCAGCCAGTACAGTGACTTCCGGCTTGTCCTCTTTCTTGGCGCTGTCATCTCCACCGCCGCATCCAGTCAGCAGTGTCACTGACAGAGCCATCACAACAGCTAATGCGATCGTAAGTATTTTCTTCATAATGTCCTCCTGTTGATCAAATACTAAATGTTATCATAACAACATTCAGTCTATCACACTTCCGGATTTTGTCTGTTGTTCTAACAACATTTGTATATACTTATTTGTTCATTTTTCTGTGATATATTTGCTTTCTTTTGCATGCACTACACTCAACAATGCGAATGCTGACATCATCACCCTGCGCATACATAATCATTCCTGTCTTTCTATCTTCATCCATGTTATACTATATCCTGAAACGGAGAAAATAATAACCATGATAGACAACTATGGAAGAAAAATCGACTACATGCGCATATCTGTCATCGAGCTATGTAACCTGCGTTGCAGGTACTGCATGCCAGAGGACGGTATCGCCAAAAGACCTCATGAGGAGATGCTGACCTTTGAAGAGATAGTATCGGCAGCCGAAGCCGCGGTCTCTCTGGGCGTAAGGAAGATCCGCATCACCGGAGGCGAACCGCTGGTAAAGCGCGGCATCATCGGTCTGTGCAGCAGTATATCTGCCATAGACGGCGTGGAGGAACTTTGCATGACCACCAACGGCACGCTGCTGCCGCAGTATGCAAAACAGCTGAAAGAAGCAGGCGTAGACAGGCTGAACATCAGTCTCGACACTCTCGATCCTGAGAAATTCAGCTATATTACACGCACTGGCGTGCTGCAGGATGCTCTCGATGGCATAGATGCGGCGTTCAGCACAGGGTTCAAAAAGATAAAGATAAATACAGTGCTGATGGGCGGTTTCAACGATGACGAGGTGGCGGACTTCGTTGCCCTCACAAAAGAAAGGCCCATAGAAATAAGATTCATAGAACTGATGCCTATAGGCGGTGGTATCGGATTTGACAAAGCCAGATTCATCAGCTGCGAGGAAGTCCTTGAGAAAGTTCCGGAGCTCAGAGCTGCAGGATTCAACGACGGTGTGGCGTCCATATACAGACTGCCCGGTGCCCCCGGACGAGTAGGACTGATACGTCCCATAAGCTGCGAATTCTGCGACAGATGCAACAAGATCAGGCTCACTGCCGATGGTATGCTTAAGCCGTGTCTCCATTCAGGAGCAGAGATATCCCTTCGGGGCATGGATCTTGACGGAATGAAACAGACTATCCGTGAAGCAGTCCTTGGCAAGCCGGAGATGCGCAATGCTCTTGATGCGGACAACCCCAGCGAGGCAGGCAGGAACATGAACATGATCGGAGGATGAGCCAATGACAGATTTCACACATTTCAATGATTCAGGACGTGCACGCATGGTGGACGTCGGAGAAAAAGCCGTCACCGAACGCATCGCCACAGCAGGCGGCAAAGTTCTGGTGAACCCCGAAACTTTCCGTCTGATAAAAGAAGGCGGCATGAAAAAGGGCGACGTCCTTGGTACAGCCCAGATAGCCGGCATCATGGCAGCAAAGAGGACATCAGATATAATACCGATGTGCCACCCGCTGACGCTAACCGGCATAGATATAGATTTCAATATGGTGGAGGAAACGTCGACTATCGAGATAAAAGCCACTGTCAAATGCAAAGGTGTCACCGGCGTGGAGATGGAGGCTCTGACAGCAGCCTCTGCAGCAGCGCTGACGATATACGATATGTGCAAGGCAGTACAGAAAGATATGATAATAGACCGCATCTGCCTGCTTTCCAAGACAGGAGGCAAGAGCGGCGATATAAGACAGGAGGAATTATGGAATACAGAGCAGCGGTGATAACCATGAGCGACAAAGGTTCCCAGGGTCTCAGAGAAGACACTGCAGGCGACCGTGTCGTCGAGATACTTGAATCGAACGGCTGGAAGATCGAATACAGGACAATGATACCTGACGATCTCGAACAGATAAAATCGGAACTCGTCAAATGTGCCGATGAGCTTAAAGTCACTCTCACAGTGACTACCGGCGGCACAGGATTTTCCATGAGAGATGTGACTCCTGAAGCAACGCTGGCAGTCGTTGATCGTGAAGTCCGTGGCATACCGGAAGCCATGAGAGCAGAAAGCATGAAGATAACTCCTATGGGCATGCTTTCCCGTGCGGCAGCAGGTCTGAGGAAACAGACCCTCATCATCAATCTGCCGGGCAGCAAAAAAGCAGCGTCGGAATGTCTCGAAGCTGTCATCAAGCCGATAAAACACGGTGTGGAGGTACTTCTCGGCGAGTCTGCCGACTGTGCCACACTGCACCTTCCAAAAGGCGTCGTCAAGGCAGTCTGCATCAGCGAAGCCAAAGGCACACAGAAACATGATGTAGGTGAAGTGACGCTGGTGGAAGAACACGGTATCCAGGGAGACGCCCATGCAGGCAAATGGCACAGACAGGTCAGTCTGCTGGCGGCAGAAAGCGTTGCAAAAGTGCAGAAAGCACTTGATTTCGAACTCAAAAGCGGCGATTTTGCTGAAAACATACTGACAGAAGGCATCGAACTTTACACACTGCCGATAGGCACTAAGATGCAGATCGGGGAGGCTGAAGGCGAAGTGACACAGATAGGCAAGGAATGTCATCACGGCTGCGCCATCAGGGAGCTGGCAGGAGACTGCGTGATGCCCCGTGAAGGCATCTTCATCAGAGTCACTAAAGGCGGTAAAGTAAAGACAGGAGACAAGATACAGGTCCTTCAGATGTAGAATCAAAAAACCGTTTTTTTCCTGTCATATAGTTCTCTCTCCTGCACACAATAATGGCGAGGAGGGATGAATCATGAAAAACAGCAAAACAACAAACAGACAGAACAATAAACAGTCTGAAAACACAAACAGACAGTCTGAGAACAGACAGGAAAACAAAAATGATAAGAGCCAGGCCGAAAAAACGGAAAGATACGGCCAGTAACCTCATAGAATGACATTGGCATAAGTCATTAAAGTATAAGACCGGCAGAAAAGGCATATCGGGGAATAGGCCATCTGCCGGTCTTTGATTTTCTCTAAAAGGCTATGATCTGCTGCAAACTGACGCAGCACTCACATCCATATAAATTTTGCATCAGCGGTATCGTTCCCGCCTGGCACATCAGATTTCAGTCTGTACTGCAGACGCCTGCCCTGCATCCTGCCTTGTGGCTTTCCTGTAAACGAAATACGATATGAATGCTGCGACTATCTCTGTTATCCAGAACGCATGCCACACGCCTGCCGCCCCCATCATCCTGCTGAGGATGAATGCTGCCGGCAGTATGAATACGATATATCTTATCAGAGATATCACAAGGGATGCATTACCTTTGCTGAGGCCCTCCAGTGCTCCGGAAAGCACAACTGCTACAGAAGAAACGATGAATCCCGCACTTATTATCCTCAGCGCCGGAGCTCCCAGTGCTATCAGCTTTACATCGCCGGTATATATACCCATCAGCTGCTCTGCCATCAGAAGGCATACTACAGTCCCCATCACCATGATAGCTGCCACCAGTACCGTGGAAGTCCTGACGATGGACTTCACTCTGCCGTGCTCTCCTGCACCGTAATTGTATCCCACAAGAGGCCTTATGCCCTGTACTACACCGTTTGCAGAAAGATAAAGAAAAGTCTGCAGCTTGTAGAACACACCAAGCACGAAGACATACCCTGCCGAATAAGAGGCCAGTATCCCATTGAGTACTGACACCTGCACCGATGGCAGCGCTATATTCAGCGTCGCCGCATTCCCTACGGAATACAGTTTCTTCATCATGTAAAACCTTGGTCTCCAGTGCTTTATACTGAGTTTCACCGGCAGCGGATCTTTCCTGTACATGATGAAATATATCAGGACAGGCAGAGTCTGACCTATGCCTGTAGCCAGTGCAGCACCCCTTATACCCATTTCCGGGAATGGTCCTATGCCGAATATCATCAGCGGATCCAGGATGATATTTATTATGCAGCCTGTTGCGAGGCAGAACATGGTGGATTTCATCCGGCCGGTGGACTGGAATATCTTTTCCAGTGCCATTGCCGTACAGTCCATCGGTGCGAACAGAAACAGCACTCCCGTATAAGCGATCCCGTACTCTATCGTCTGCGCATCGCTGCTGAACATGCTCATGAACCATGGCATCACTGCAATACAAACCACCATCAGCACCAGCCCGTGAAGTATGCTCAGCACTGTCCCGCTGCTGGCAGCCCTGTCCGCTTCATCAGTTTTCCCGGCACCCATGTAGAACGCTACCACCGCGTTTATCCCGATGCCGAACCCCACCGCTGCCGCATGCACGAAATTCTGTACAGGGAAAAGCAGCGAAAGCGCAGTCATTGCGCTGCTGCTCATCTTTGCCACGAAGAACGAGTCTACTATATTGTACAACGCGTTCACTGCCATGGATATAGCCATGGGGTACGACATGGACAGCACCAGAGGCATTACCTTCTTTTCCTTCATAAACGTCTGATCCATAGATCTTCATTCCTTTCGTCAATTGATGATATCGCTCTCATGTGTCTTTCCCGTCGTCCCGGCAGTTCACTGCATCACAAAGATATGGAACACACACAAAAAAACACACGAGAACATTACTGTAATGTCTTCGTGTGGCGAAAAGTAAAGGCTCTGCAACATCTCTGTCTTACACAGGCTGCATCTGCCTTTAGAAAAATCCACGCCCCATCGCACCGGTCTTCGCTTTATACAGTGAGCCCCGTCAGCCCTGTTCCGAGCCGCGCTGCGATGCGGTTTTGTAATTAAGATTCTAACACCGGATCCGCCTGCTGTCAATCATTACAGGCAGATCCGTATTCCCATTTATGTTTCGCATTTACATTCATATCTGACAGTTGACCCTGAGCATTTCAACATTTCACATATCGTCTGCAACCGGGTCCCCGGCAGATCATACCCCGGATTCCATTTCCACAGCTTTGAGAATGCAGTCCATCGCTTTTACAGGATGTCCTGCCTTCACGCCTCCGTCGATATAAATATCCTCGCCGGTTATATACCTGCAGTCATCACATGCCAGGAAGTAGAACAATGCAGCTGCCTCTTCCGGACAGCACATCCTTCCCAGCGGAGTTATGGCACCCACCACCAGCAATTCGGTCTCACAGCCTTCTGCATATGCCATCGGAGTATCTATAGTGTTCGGACATATGCAGTTCACTCTTATTCCCCTGGCTGCATATTCGATAGCAGCAGCTTTAACGATACCTACGATCGCTATTTTAGACGCTATATACGATCCATATCCTGCGAAATCTCAGTTCGCTGAATTCGATGCCGTGCATGCGATACTGCCCCCGTCACGCATATATTTTGCTCCGTATTTTATTCCAAGCAACGCGCCTATGGTGTTTACTCTGAACAGCCGCTCATAATCCCCGACTACTGCATCATCTATCAGCTGTTCCGGCATTATGATACCTGCATTGTTTATCACCACATCCAGCGGGCCATGCTTTTCGGCAGCTGTCTTCATCAGATTCTCCACGTCTTTTTCAACACTGACATCCGCCTGAACAAAATCACACCCCAGCTCCTCCGCCAGGTCAGTGCAGTCACGGTAGTCCCCCATAACGACCTTTGCTCCACCTTCCAGGAACATTTTAACAGTCGCAAGACCAAGACCGGATCCCCCTCCGGTCACAACAACAACTTTATCTTTTACTGAAAACATCGACTCCTCCTTGATTACATACCGGATATGCAGGTGGCTGATAAACAGTTCTCATCCACCTGCCTCTTACTGTTATTTTTAATAATACAGCTCCGATGGCCCCTTGTATTCCTGGATGGTATTGCCGCCGTCCACCACCAGTGATTCTCCCGTGATATACGAAGCCCTGTCTGATGCAAGGAAAACTATAGCGTTTGCCACCTCTTCCGCATCAGCACTTCTCCTCATCGGCGTATTGAGACCGCCTGCCGCTTCGCTCTCTGTCTGTGACGCCGTTGCGATCCAGCCCGGCAGGACATTGTTCACCGTTACACCATACACGCCTGTCTCTATAGCAAGTGCCCGGCTCATTCCTATGATACCTGCCTTGGCAGCGCTGTAGGCTGCTTCTCCCGGATTGCTGACAACCGGACCCGTCACAGAAGAGACATTGACGATCCTGCCATATTTCTTACCCACCATATAAGGCAGCACCTGCTTTGTCACATTGAAGCAGATATTCAGGTTCCTGTTTATGGACGTGTCCCAGCTCTCATAGCTCACATGCATGATGTCGCTGAAATCCTCCTCTTCTCCAACCTGCGTCATCCCGGCATTGTTGACGAGGACGTCTATACCGCCAAAATCGTCCGCGATCTGCTTTACCACGGCAGCAACCTGCGCCCTGTCCATGAGATCGGCGATATAGCCTCTGGCCTCTATCCCCATAGAAACCAGCTCCTCAGCCCTCTGATATATACGGTCTGTAGTTGCGATCAATGCGATCCGGCCGCCGTTTTCTCCAAGTATCCTCGCCGCAGAGAATCCTATTCCTGTAGGACTTCCCGCCCCTGTTATGAGACATGTCTGTCCGGTAAAGTCAATAAACGGATTATTCATTTCGATCACTCCTTGTTTTCTGATTCCATATCGGCAGTATATTCCGCCTTTATACAGTTTACCTGTTATTTACGGAAACTTCAACAAGCTCTGCTATACAATCGTCCCATACCCGGATAAGTCTGTCTATATCTTCATCCGACGTTACAGGCGATATCAGCATCATATTGTGGAATGGCGTTATCAGTATCCCTCTGTTGGACAGATAAATATGGGTGTAGTACATCAGCTGCCAGTCGAAGTTGTTCTTGGCCTCCGTTCCGTTTTTCGGCAGCGTCGGCATGAACTGCATCTCGCATCTCGCTCCCGATCTTGTCAGGCTCCATGGCACACCGTGCTTCTTAAGCACTGCTTCAAGTCCATCGGAAAGTCTGTTCTGTCCTCTGAACATCTTCTCGAAAGCTTCTTCCGTCGCCACCTCAGCCAGTGTCACTCTCATGGCGGCTATGGCGAACTGATTCGCAGCCAGCGTTCCGCCGATGCCCATAGGATCGGAGACGCCTGCATTGCCGTAGGTCTCATTTATCTTGTCTGTGATCTCCTTTGTGAATCCGTATACAGCCACAGGGATACCTCCTGCTATGGATTTGCCCAGTGTCACGAAGTCCGGTCTGAGTCCATGCGCTGCAGTGTATCCGCCGTATCCGTTGGAAAGTGTATGAGTTTCATCGATTATCATATACGATCCGTATTTGTCACAGAGCTCACGCAGTCCTTCGAGATATCCTTCAGCAGGAAGCACCATTCCGCAGTTGGTCATCACAGGTTCCAGCAGCACTGCCGCTACATCTCTGTGAGCCAGCTCACGCTCAGCCGCTTCAAGATCATTGAACTCCACTACCCTGGTGAGCTGATCCTTCGGAAGCCCCGGATTAGAATCGTATTCGGTCCTCAGCGCCAGTTTCCCTTCTTCGTTTATATGCGGCAGAGTCTCGTCCAGACTGCCGTGGTAGCATTCCTGCATCACCATGATCTTAGGCCTTCCGGTCAGCGCTCTGGCATTACGTATGACATAACGGTTAGCTTCCGTAGCTGTCATCGCCACCTGCCATGTAGGCAGACCGAAACGCTTCTCCAGTTCCTTCCCTATTTCAAGAGCATCCAGAGTCGGCATCATCGTCGTTATACCGTTCCTCACCTGCTGACACACTTTGTCAGCAGTAGCCTCAGGCGAATGTCCGAACATGGCTCCGGTATCCCCCAGACAGAAATCTACATATTCGTTTCCATCTATATCATAGCATCTGTCCCCCTGAGCCTTTTCAAGGAATACCGGATGCTCCGTGCCCCAGTCTCCCATCCACGGCATAGGCACGCCGTTCAGCAGATTCTCATGAGCCTTGTCGAAGGCTGCCTTGCTCTTCTTCGTCCTCTCATTGAAGACACGATCCTCTCTGGCTCTCAGCACTGCCAGCTGTTCATCAGTTACAAGACGGTAAGGGCTTTTTTTATCTGTTATCATTTTCAACTCTCCTTATATTTTAATCGGGTTCTGTAACATACGACCATATAAAATGCAAACACCGTGCCATACGTCGCTATATTCCCGGTAAATTCCCCCTCGGCCTCCGCGAGCCCTGTATTTCCAGTGCTCATGTAAAATCACACCGGGGCGTTGCACCTGCTTCCACACTGTTTTTTCTTGAAAAGAAAAAAGCCGTATTATTATTTTTAATAAAATTAATTATCAAAAACAATAATACGGCACCTTTGACATGTTTCAGTTTTTCAGCCCCAGTTCCTGCATCTTCCTGTACAGAGACGACTCGCTTATCCCCAGCATCTCCGACGCTTTTCGCTTGCCTTCACGTCCCAGACCTGATTTTTTCAGAGCATCCTCTATTATAAGCTTCTGGGCATGCGCCGTCTGTTCCTTCAGCGTGCCGCCTCCCGGATAATGCGAAACGCCTGCTTTCATCCTCAGTCTTTCCGGCAGGTTCTCCTTCTGTATCGCGCTGCCGTTTTCCATATTCACTGCGTACTCCACGACGTTCTCCAGCTCCCTGACGTTACCGGGCCATCCATAATCATTCAGTATTTTCAGCGACTCATCGCTGAACCCCTCCACGGACTTGCCCACTATTGCATTGAACTTTCTCAGCGCGCTGTCCAGCATATATCCGATATCCTCAGTACGCTCTCTCAACGAAGGTATATGCAGCGGGATCACGTTCAGCCTGAAATACAGATCCTCCCTGAATTCACTGCGGGCTATCATCTCTTCGAGATCCTTATTGGTAGCTGCGATTATACGTACATCTATATCCAGTGAAGATGTGCCGCCTATCCTTTCCACGGTGCGGTTCTGCAACACGCGCAGTATCTTCACCTGCATATGGAGAGGCATGTCACCGATCTCGTCAAGGAATATAGTCCCGTGGTCTGCCAGCTCGAATTTACCCGGTCTGCCCTTCCTGTCTGCCCCGGTGAACGCCCCTTTTTCATATCCGAACAGCTCGCTTTCCAGCAGTGCATCCGGTATGGCTGCGCAGTTTATGGCTATGAACGGCTTGTCTGCTCTGTGACTGCGGGCATGTATGGCCCTGGCGAACATCTCCTTGCCGGTGCCGCTCTCTCCGGTTATCAGTATCGTGGATGTACCGTCGGACACCTGCATTGCCCGCTGTTTCAGGCGCTTCATTTTCTCGCTGACACCGTATATATCATCAAAGGTGACCTTGTTGTTTATGCGAGTCATCTCGCCTGCGTTGCGTGTCTCTTTATCGTAGTCTTTCAACAGCAGCATCACACCGTGATCGGGTATGGGTATGGTGGATACCATCAGCCTTCTGGCGCTCCCGCCGCCGCGGCAGATCAGCTCCCGGTCTGTATGACTTTCCAGATCACCAGGCGTCAGCTCATTTTCCGGGAACATATCGACTATATCCCTTCCCGTCAGCTCGTCCCTGCTTCTGCCGAACAGCTGCTCTGCGGCGAAATTACAGGAGAATATGCAGCCTTCATTGTCAACCGCCACAAGGCCGTCAGGCATGGATTCCAGCAGCGCCGCAAGTTTCCTGCTGCTCTGGGCCTCCACCAGCTTTCCGGATATGAGCTCCGACATGCGCCTCAGAAAATTCAGCAGGCTGTCTCTGCCAGCCTTCATCCTGCTTCTCTGCTCCTCAGTGAACGCTATGAGCCCTATTATACCCAGCGTCTCTGTTCCCATCTTTATCGGGCATGCGATCTCCGCCAGTTCCTCTTCCATCGGCGAATAGTACATGACGTCTTCAGCTATATCCATACATACATATTCTATTCCGCTGCGCAGTATCTCCGCGTATATGTACGGCGAATCCAGATCTCCGCCTTCTTCATATGTCCCCAGCTTGGCTGCATACCGGCCGGTGCCTCCTATTATCTTCAGTTTATCATCGACTATCTCAGTCTCTATACCTATCGCTGCAGTTATAGCGTCAGCCACCTGCATGACCGTATCCTCTATATGTGACAGTTCCATATCATCCGCACCTCTTATCATTGGTCTACATCAATGATACCATCATACATTCGATCCATCAATCCCGGCCGCGACTTTACATATCACCCGCGATGTGTTATCATTGAAGCTGTTGAAAAACAGATTACTAGTAATTTTAAAAGAAAGGTGGAATTCCATATGAAAAGGATCAAGACTTTAGTGTCACGCGATCTCGCAAAGACTGCTAAAACAGGCGGATGTGGCGAATGCCAGACTTCATGCCAGTCAGCAAGCAAGACTTCATGCAGCGTTGCGAACCAGAAGTGTGAACAGTGCAAATAAGCAGTGACGGTCCAGTCCGATCATGCTGACAGCACGACAGCGAAATGAATTGCTGCATTCCCTTTCAAGGCGGGTGCAGCTGTTTTTTTGCATATCCGGGGTCCATACAGGACTCCGGCTCTGCAGACCACCTGGAAAACGAGGAATAACGATATGGTACACCAGTATAAACTCAATGGATACAATATAGTCCTGGACTCGGAGAGCGGCTCCGTCCACACAGTGGACGATGTGGCATACGATATCATCGGTATGTACGAAGACAGCTCAAGAGACGAGATCGCTTATGCCATCACCGGCAGATACGACGACGTCACAGCTCAGGATGTCGATGAAACGATAGAAGATATAGAAGAACTTAAAAAACAGGGAAAACTTTTCACGAGGGATCTGTTTTCGGGGCAGGCAGATCTGTTCAAACAGCGCCAGTCCGTAGTGAAAGCGCTTTGCCTCCATGTGGCCCATGCCTGCAACATGACATGCGGATACTGCTTCGCAGGTAAAGGCGAATACCACGGCGAGAAAGCCATCATGAGCTACGAAGTGGGCAGGAGAGCCCTGGACTGGCTGGTGGAAAATTCCGGCACCAGGACCAATCTCGAAGTCGACTTTTTCGGCGGTGAACCGCTGCTGAACTTCGATGTAGTGAAGCAGCTGGTAGCCTACGGTCGCTCCATCGAAATAGAAGCCGGCAAGAAATTCAGATTCACTCTCACCACCAACGGTATGCTTCTTGACGACGAAGTCATCGAATTCGCAAACCGTGAGATGAGCAACGTGGTCATCAGCCTTGACGGAAGGAAGTGTATCAATGACAAAATGAGACGTACCCACGAAGATCAGGGAACATACGACATGATCCTGCCTGCATTCAAAAAACTGGCAGAGTCCAGGAACCAGCAGGATTACTACGTCCGTGGCACATACACTCACTATAACACCGATTTTGCCAGCGATATAATCCACATGGCAGATCTGGGATTCAAGGAGCTTTCCATAGAGCCTGTAGTGGCTCCCCCTGATGCACCTTATGCGCTGCAGGAGGAAGACATCCCGAAACTGCTTTCGGAATACGAACGTCTCGCCACAGAGATGCTGGAAAGAAAACGCGAGGGCAAAGGCCGTGACTTCACATTCTACCATTACATGATAGACCTTGAGGGCGGTCCATGTATAGTCAAGAGGATCTCAGGATGTGGCGTGGGCACGGAATACGTGGCAGTGACTCCATCCGGCGACCTCTATCCATGTCATCAGTTCGTGGGAGATGAAAAGTTCCTGCTGGGAAACATCTACGACGGTATCACCAATGATTCCATCTGCGATGAGTTCAAGGGCTGCAACATATACTCCCATGAGGAATGTTCCGACTGCTTCGCCAAGCTCTACTGCAGCGGCGGATGCGCAGCCAATGCATACCACACCACCGGCAGCATCACAGGCGTGTACGAGACAGGTTGCAAACTCCACAAGAAACGTATCGAATGTGCCATCATGCTGAAAGTCGCAGAGATGAGCGAAGGTCTGTAAATGGCGACACAGCGGCGATGCTGCGTTCTGTGATATTTTCATATATAATGCAGAGCAGCTCAGGCTCCCAGTGAGACCATACCTCCGGAAACCCATTGATCTACGGATAAATGCCGGCTCTGGCCATCACATACATACATTTTCAAAAAATCAACGGGTGTACAGCCGAAAAGCTGTACACCCTGTTTTATTTATTGTATATGATATCTACTCCTCCATCTCCTTCTGGGCACGGATTATGGCAAATTCCGCACTGTCGAAGATATGCTGTCTGCCTATCTTTTCCACGAGGCCGCCCTGCTCGAGATCATGGAGGACCTTCGGCTGGACGCTGGTGAGCATCACAGTTATTCCTTCGGACTCAAGATCCTCGTACAGCTCCAAGAGCGCCTGTATACCGGAAAGATCTATGGCCGGCACGCCTCTCATGGACAGGATAAGGACTTCTGTATTCCCCAGTTCTGTCAGCTGTGATTTGAGCTTGTCGGTCACTGCAAAGAATATAGTTCCGGTGAGATATGCCATATGTATCTTTTTCGATACTTCCGGTATATGGATACCTATCTCCTCGAGCCTTTCGTTGTCTATGTCTGCTATAGTTATGTCTATATCAGTGAGCTTCACGATGATCATGAACGCCGAGAACGCCACTCCGATGATTATGGCCTGTGTCAGGTCCAGAAGCACCGTCGCTGCCATGGTTATGAGGAATTTCAGCATCCCGGTCCTGAAATGATGTGTGAATATGAATCTGATATTTTCCCAGTCGTTCATCCTCCACGCCGTAACGATGAGTATACCTGCCAGCGCCGACAGCGGCACCTCTGACATGACAGGCGCCAGCACGAACATGGAAAGCAACAGTATCCCTGCATGGAACACGCCGGTCAGCCTCGTCTCGCAGCCTGCCTTTATCGCCACGCTTGTACGGGCTATGGCAGCTGTAGCAGGCACTCCGCCGAAAAGCGGTATGATGATGTTGCCCACGCCCTGCGCTACCAGTTCTCTGTCTCCGTTGATGCGTTCATGCTTCATCTTTCCAGCCGATGCGCCGCACAAAAGCGATTCGATCATAGCAAGAGCAGCTATGGAAAATGCCGGTACGAAAAAGTCCCAAAGCTGGCTTATGCTGAATCCGCTGATGGAAAGCCTTTCATCCAGAAACAGCGTCTTTGGTATCTTTCCTACGACCGCCACATCGAAGCCTGCAAAATGATTGAATATCAGTACCATTATCAGTGCAGCCAGTGAAGACGGCACTTTGCTGTTCCACTTTTTCGGCCACAGCAGCATGATAAGTATCACCGCCAGTCCTATGCACATGGTAGGCAGATCAGGATGGAATCCTGATGTGAAATACGATGCCACCTTCATGACAGCCAGATCACCCTTTGATGTGACTCCGAAAAAATTGTCAAGCTGCCCCAGCGCTATTATTATAGCGATACCCGATGTGAACCCGGTTATCACTGATG
>CAKQNZ010000025.1 GCA_934255435.1 uncultured Clostridia bacterium
CTCGCATGGCTCTGTTTTCTGCAACATACTTTGCCATGGCGATGACATTGTCCACACGCTGCCCTGTCAGTACTGAAATGAATACCGATGGTGCGTATGACATGAATGTCAGCTCTCTTGCTATCTCTTTTCTGAAGTCGTTCATGGTGTTGGTCTCTTTTTCTATCAGATCCCATTTGTTCACTACGACTACTATACCCTTGCCTGCTTCATGGGCTATACCTGCGATCTTTTTGTCCTGCTCTGTTATGCCTTCCTGGGCATCTATCATCAGCAGACAGACATCGCATCTTTCGATGGCGGCGACAGCTCTCAGAACGCTGAATTTCTCGATATTCTCGTTTACTTTGCTCTTTCTTCTTATACCGGCTGTATCTATCAGCAGATACTTCTCACCGTCTTTTTCGAAAGGTGTGTCTATGGAGTCTCTCGTTGTTCCTGCCACCGGCGACACGATAACTCTGTTTTCACCCAGGAGCTTGTTGATAAGGGACGACTTGCCTACGTTCGGCTTGCCTATCATTGCTATCTTTATGTCATCATCCTCCTCTGTACCTGCTCCTTCAGGGAAACTCTCGATGATCCTGTCCAGCAGATCTCCAAGATTAAGCATGTTGGCAGCCGATACCGGCACCGGCTCGCCAAGTCCCAGTTCATAAAAATCATAGAAATCGTCCGGCAGTTCCTTTTTGTCCACTTTGTTCACTGCGAGGATGACATTCTTTCCGGTCTTCATCAGCATCGAGGCTACTTCTCTGTCAGCTGCAGTCAGTCCATCCTTGCCGTCCACCATGAAAAGTATCACATCTGATGTGTCCATTGCCATCTGAGCCTGCTCACGCATCTGTGAAAGGATCACGTCCTTGCTGTCAGGCTCGATACCGCCCGTGTCAATAAGAGCAAAGTGCACTCCCGACCACTCAGCCTCTGCATATATCCTGTCTCTTGTGACTCCCGGCGTATCCTCCACAATGGATACACGTCTGCCTACGACTCTATTGAAAAATGTTGATTTTCCTACGTTCGGCCGTCCTACGACAGCCACTAATGGTTTACTCATCAAAAATTCCTTCCGCAAATTCCTCTGGATCAAATTCCTTCAAATCTTCGATTCCTTCACCTACGCCTATGAATTTCACCGGCATATTGAATTCGTCTGCGATAGTAACTACTATACCACCTTTTGCAGTTCCGTCAAGTTTTGTCAGGACGATACCTGTTATATCGGCAACGTCTCCGAACTCCTTTACCTGGGAAACGGCGTTCTTTCCTGTAGTGGCGTCTATGACAAGCAGATTCTCTCTGGATGCTTCAGGATACTCCCTGCCGATGACCTTGTTCATCTTGTTCAGCTCATCCATAAGATTTTTCTTGTTCTGGAGCCTGCCTGCCGTATCACATATCAGCACATCGATGTTCTTCGCCTTTGCTGACTGTATTGCATCATATATGACAGCCGACGGATCTGCGCCTTCCTGATGTCTGACTACATTGACTCCGACTCTCTCGCCCCATATGCAGAGCTGCTCTGATGCTGCTGCTCTGAAAGTATCTGCCGCTGCCAGCATAACTGTCTTTCCTTCATTTCTCAGGCGGTGTGCCAGCTTGCCTATGGACGTAGTCTTACCGCCTCCGTTTATGCCTATCATCAGGATCACCATAGGCGTATCGCCACAGAGTTTCAGGTTCTCATGCTTGTTCATCAGTTTTGCGATTATCTTCGCAAGTCTCGCCTTTATCTGATCCGGTTCTCTCAGACGTTCTGAATTTATGTCGGATCTGAGTATGTCAACGATCCTCATCGTAGTCTGCATGCCTATATCTGATGTTATCAGTATCTCTTCAAGTTCATCGAGGAAATCTTCGTCTACAGTCACTCTTCCTGTAAGCGCCTCGCCTATCCTCTGTGAAAGTTTACCGAAAAATGATTTCTTTTTTTCTCCAGCCATATCTGATCTCCTTATGTATAAACAGCTGTACTATATCGTAAAATCGTCTGCCATGCTAAGTGAAAGCACTTTTGATATGCCTTTTTCCGGCATAGTCACTCCGAAAATGGCATCTGCATGTTCCATCGTGGACTTCTGGTGCGTCACCAGTGCGAACTGTATGCCTGTCAGTGTCCTGAGACAGTTTATGAACCTGTCTATATTGGCGTCGTCCAGTGCGGCCTCCACCTCGTCAAGAATGCAGAAAGGTGTCGGTTTAGCCTTGAGCACTGCAAACATCAGCGCTATTGCCGTCATGGTCTTCTCACCGCCGGAAAGCAGGTTGATGTTCTGCAGCTTCTTGCCCGGAGGCTGTGCCACTATATCTATGTCTGAGCTCAGAGGGTCACTCTGGTCTGAAAGTCTCAGTTCTGCGTGACCGCCTCCGAACAGCTCTCTGAATTTCTCTTCGAAATTGATGACGATAGTATCGAAACTCTCTCTGAATTTCGTTTTTATCGTTTTATCCATATCCTCTATCATCGCTGTCAGATCGTCTACAGCCGACTGTATGTCGGCCTGCTGTGCTGTCAGGAACTCGTACCGCTCCCTGACAGTCTCGTATTCCTCTATGGCTCCGGTGTTCACGTCGCCCAGCTCTCTGATGCGGTTCTTTATGGATTTGTTTTCTTTGACTGCCGATGACATGACGAAGTCTTCACTTCTGAAATCCATCGCCTGTATATATGATATCTCGAAATCCTCCCACAGCTTGTTCTTGTATGTGTCCAGCTGCGTCTCGTTTCTGGCATTCTTTATCTCAAGCTCGTATTTCTGATCCTGCAGACTCCTTATCCTTGAGTCTGCCGCTTCTTTTGATGAGTTGAGTCCTGCCAGTCTCGAAGTGACGGCGGACTTTTCTTCTGAAAGATCTGCCAGCTCCGATTTGAGACGGCTTTTCTCGCTGCGTTTCTGCTCTGCTCTGGCCGTGCTTGTCTCATCGCTGTCAAGGAGCCTGTGTTTCTCTGCCCGAAGCTGTACAAGCTGCGATCGTTTTTGCTCAAGTTCTGAATTGAGCTCCTGCATCGTGGAATCTATACGTTCCTGAGTTTCGCCAGCGTGTGCCATATCACGCTCACAGCTTCCAACTGCTATCCTGGCAGCTGTCACCGATTCGCTCACGGCATCGAACTGTGCCTTGCGCATATCGTATTCGCCAAGCTTTTCGCTGCTCATCTGCTCAGCTTGTTTCACTGCATCCTCGGCCTGTTTTATCTTTTCTCTGAGCCTTTTGATGTTTTCACCGGCAGCTGCCTTTTCTGAGGCTATGACTTCCAGTTCTCTTTCCACTCTGTCACTGCTGCTTTTAAGTTCTCTCAGCATATTTTCTTCGAGTTCGCTTTCGCCTTTTTTCAGATCGAGCTGCCTCTCTGCATCTGCTTTCTTCAGTCTGATATCCTCTATCACCTGCTGTGTTTCGGATATCACGGAGTGGAGCCTGCCCAGCTTCGATGAGGACTGCTGCAGATCCCGGCTGCCTTCTTCCAGCTGCTTTGCCATGGATGCTATCTCGGCTTTCCTGTCCAGTATATTGGCAGTCCTGTTCCTGTATCTGCCTCCTGTTATAGCTCCGCCGGCATTTATGACTTCGCCTTCGAGGGTGACGAATCTCATCCCTCCGGAATTTTTGGACATCCTGACTGCATTGTCCATAGTATCCGTTATGACTACTCTGCCCAGCAGATAATTGACTATGTTCTCATATCTGCTGCTGTAACTGACACAGTCAGGACCGAATCCTATGAATCCGGGCATTTGTGCCAGCCGGCTATCTCTCTGGCATCTGCCTCTTACTGACGATACCGGAAGGAAAGTCATCCTGCCTGCTTTGCTGTTTTTAAGTGATATTATCGCTTTTTTTGCACTGTCGTCGTCTTCACATACGATATTCTGGAGCGCTGCTCCAAGTGCCGTCTCATATGCGGTCTCGTAGCCTTCCGGGATATCTATGAGCTCTGCCACTACTCCATGTATACCGCCAAGATCTGACTTCATGACATGCCTTACGGCATGATTGTAACCTTCGTAGTTGCTTTCCATCTCTTCGATGGTCTTCTTTCTCGATGAAAGCTGTCCCAGCGAGATCTTCATCTGCTGGACATGTCCTGAAAGATTTTTTTCTTCCTGTGTACTGTCGATCAGCACTTTTTGTCTTTCTCCCAGCTGCTGTTTCAGATCTTCAAGCTGCTCCTGGAGATTTTTTCGGTCCTCTCTTATCCTGCTGAGTCTGTCCAGGATCTCATTGTTCCTGTCTGCACCGGTGTCACGCTCGCCGGTCAGTGTCATATGCCGCTTGTCCAGAGTCTCCAGCATCATCTCTATGCTTTTTATCTCGGCTCTTGCCTGTCCTGCGGCAGAGGTCTGTTCGAAGATCTCGTTCCTGTATTCTTCTGCCTGTTCCATCAGCAGCGACATATCAGCCGAAAGTGCATCATAGCCTGCTGATTTTTCTTCAAGCTGCCGCTTTGCCGCTGTCAGTTTCTGCTGTATATGCTCTCTGGTTTTTTCGGATTCGCAGCTGCTTATGCGGGCTGCTCCGATCTTTTCTTCAAGACCTGCGATATCGTGTTCTGTCCTGCTGATGTTCTCCTCTGCTGTGCTTATACGCTCCCTGTCTATACTGCTTCTGCTCAGGGCTTCATTCAGTGCATCTACAGAAGCCATCAGTGCTTCCTGCGTGCCGGCATGCAGTGTTTCCAGTTCTTCAGATCTCCTGCTGCATTCAGCGATCTGTGCTTCGACGTCAGCACGCTGTCTGCCGGTACTGTCGAGTTTCTGCTGCAGTTCATCGAGATCTTCTCTGATATATTTATTTTTCGATTCGATATTTTCGATATTTTTCAGTGTTATATTTATTTCAAGCTCTTTGTACCGGTCCCGGAGCCTGATATACTCCTTCGCCTTGATGCTGTCTTCTCTCAGTCCGTCGATGCGTCCCTCTATCTCTCCGACTATATCTTTGACACGCTCCATGTTGGCGGCTGTGGATTCCAGCTTTCTCTCCGCTTCGGCTTTTTTAGTGCGGTACATCACGATGCCGGCGGCTTCTTCGAATATCTCACGGCGGCTTTCCGTCCGGCTGCTTAGTATCTCTGATATCTTTCCCTGCCCTATGATGGAATATCCGTCCACGCCTATACCTGTATCCATGATAAGCTCACGGATATCTCGCAGTCTGCACTGGTTGCCGTTTATGTGATACTCGCTTTCTCCGGATCTGAACATGCGTCTTGTTATGGCGACTTCCTTGTAGTCTATGGGGAGACTGCCGTCTTCATTGTCTATGACCAGCGTCACCTCCGCCATCCCTCTTGATTTCCTGCTGGATGTACCTGCAAAGATGACTTCCTCCATCTTGCCGCCTCTGAGCATCTTGGGGCTCTGCTCCCCCAGCACCCATCTTATGGCGTCGCTTATGTTGCTCTTGCCGCTGCCGTTTGGCCCAACGATACAGGTTATGCCTCTGTCGAATTCGATTGTCACCGGTTCTGCAAAAGATTTGAAGCCATGCATCTTTATTTTCTTAAAGTACATCATGCTCCCTTTCCAGCATCACCCTGGCGGCCTCCTGTTCGGCCTGTTTCTTGCTCTTGCCGCTGCCCAGAGCCTTTCTCCGTCCGCTGACCCTGAGTTCGACTTCGAAAGTCTTGTCATGATCTGGTCCTGTTTCGCTGATGAGGACATATCTTATGTCGGTTATTTTGCGGCTCTGCAGCACTTCCTGAAGTTCTGTCTTGTAGTCAGTCACGATATACTTGCCGTGACGTGTATCCTCTATTACTTCATCGAACAGCTTCAGCACCATATCTCTGGCGGCTTCGAATCCTCCGTCGATATATACTGCTCCGATTATCGCCTCCATCGCATCAGCCAGTATGGATTTCCTGTTCCTGCCTCCGCATTTCTCTTCTCCTTTGCCCAGTATGAGATACTCGCCCAGCGAGATCTTCCTGGCCTCTTCTGCCAGAGATTTCTCGCATACCAGTGTAGCTCTCGTTCTTGACAGGAACCCCTCTTCCTTGTCCGGAAAGATCCTGAACAGCTTTTCTCCTATTATCGCATCGAAAAATGCGTCTCCCAGGAACTCAAGCCGCTCATTGCTCTTTCCTCCTTTGTTGTGTTCTTTGACATATGAACTGTGAGTAAGTGCTGTGATCAAAATAGACTTGTCCTTGAATATATAATTTATTTCCTTTTCAAATCTGTTTATCTGATCCTTCATCGATATTTCTACTCCTCTTCTTTTTCTATACTTTCTTCAAGATCCAGCATAGACTGTCTGATTATGTTCACCACATCCTCTTTTGCATATGGTACTGCCTTGAGTATGGCGTTCTTTACAGCTTCTGCATTTGATGAACCGTGTATCTTGATAACTGGTCTGTTGACGCCCAGTACAGGAGCTCCGCCATATTCTGCATAATTGAATTCTGATTTCAGTGATGAAAGCTGTTTCTTCATCAGAAGTCCTGCGATCTTTGTCTTTGTTGTCTCCATCATCTTGCCTTTTATCAGCTTGAGGATGTCCCATGCCAGGCCCTCTGTGAGCTTCAGGATGACGTTGCCTACGAATCCGTCGCAGACGATTATATCGCATACTCCGTCCGGAAGCTCCCTTGCTTCGACATTGCCGACAAAATTGACAGGCGCATTTTTCAGTCGTTTGTATGCTTCTTTAGTCACGCCTGTGCCTTTGCTCTCTTCTACGCCCAGGTTCACAAGACCTACTCTCGGATTTTCCCTGCCCAGGACCTTCTCCATGTAAATGCTTCCCATCAGACCGTACTCCACAAGGTTGTGGGCCTTTACTTCAGAGCTTGCACCTGCGTCCAGCAGCAGTGATGCATCACTTCCGCCTATGCATGGATATACGCTGGCCAGTACAGGTCTGTCTATACCCTCTATCCTGCCGAGGATCATCCTGCTGCCTACTACGAGAGCGCCGGTATTGCCGCCTGATATCATGACGTCGGCCTCTCCGTCCCTCAGCATATTGAGACATACCACCATGGATGAATCGGTCTTTCGCCTGATGGATTTCACCGGACTGTCCTCCATGGTTATTACTTCTTCTGCGTTCACTACGACTATATTGCTGCCGCTGTATCCGTTTTTCTCCAGCTCTGCGTTTATTTCATCCTCTCTGCCTGTGATGTAAATCGTATCGTCTATCAGCGATGCCGCTTCAACTGCTCCTGCCACGACTGTAGCCGGTGCTTCATCTCCGCCCATGCCGTCTATAACTATCTTCATATCGTTTCTCCTTTCGCTGTTTATGCTATCTCAGCAGACCGATAAAATCGGCTGTTCTTTTTTCAACGTCGTCTGCCTTGAATACCGACGAACCCGCTACAACGATGCCTACTCCTGCATCTGTTATCTGCTGTACATTGTCGAGACTGGCTCCGCCATCTATCTCTATCTCGAAATCAAGGCCTCGCTTTTCTCTGATGGCTGTCAGTTCACGGGCTTTGTCAAGGGCCGAAGGAATGAACTTCTGTCCTCCGAATCCCGGATTGACAGACATTATCAGTATCATGTCTGCATCTTCAAGAACATAATCCAGAGTGTTCAGCGATGTCCCCGGGTTCACTGCGACTCCCGCTTTGATACCATGGGACTTTATGTGCTGTATCGTTCTGTTTATATGTGTACAGGCTTCTGCATGAACTGTGATATACTCCGTGTTCTCTGTTACGAAATCGTCTATATATCTGTCCGGATCTTCGATCATGAGATGTACGTCAAAAGGCAGTGAAGTCTTGCCGAGAAGGCTCTTCATCACTGCTGCTCCGAAACTGATATTGGGTACGAAATGTCCGTCCATGACGTCGACATGGACCAGCTCAGCTCCTCCCCGCTGTATCTTTGCCGTTTCTTCTGCCAGACGTGAAAAATCTGCCGATAATATAGATGGTGCAAGTTTTGCCATGTTGTTCTCCTTTATTATCAATACTGTCTGCTGTTTTCGATCTCTTTCAGCATTGCGATATATGAATCATATCTGCTGCGATGTATCTTTCCTTCTTCAAGAGCCTCCAGGACTTTGCATCCCGGTTCTGCCACATGTCTGCAGTCATTGTATCTGCAGTGGCCAGGTGTCCCGGCTATTTCAGGGAAAAGATGCTGCAGCTCGCTTTCATCTGCGTCCAGTACATCGAATGAAGTGAATCCCGGCGTATCGAAGATCATGCTCCCGTCGGCGCCGTCTATCGTGAAAAGTTCAGAGTGTCTTGTGGTATGCCGACCACGCTCCGACTTCCTGCTTATGGTGCCGGTATCTGCTCCTGCATCAGGTATGAGCCTGTTCAGGATAGTGGATTTGCCTGCGCCTGAAGACCCTGCCAGCGCAACCTTGCGGCCTCCGGTATGTGTCTTCAGTTCATCGAATCCCTTTCCTGCTTTGCTGTCAAGACAGACAACAGGATATACAGACCCATATATTTCTTTTATCAATGCGATATTTTCTGCTGCTTTCCTGCTCTTCCTGTCTTCATTATCTGCAAGATCGCATTTATTGATGCAAAGTACAGTTTCCGTCCCTGCTTTTTCCGCCATCACAAGAAATCTGTCTATGACTGTGAACACCGGTGCCGGCTTTGCAGCTGCTGTCACTATCACGAAGCAGTCTACATTGGAGATGAACGGCCTGATGAAACTGTTTTTTCTGGGAAGTATCTCGGTTATCAGACTGTCGTCATTATCAGGTATCACTTCCATGATGACCTCATCACCTACTGCCGGTTTTATATTTTTCTGCTTGAATATCCCCCGTGCTTTGCATCTGTATACTGCATCGCCGGATTTTACATAATAAAATCCGGCGATTCCTTTTACTATTATGCCTCTGAGGCTGTTATTACTATCTGTCATGATCAATCATCATCGTCGTCACTGTTATCAGATGGCTGTACCGGCTGCGGAGGTGATGTTGGTTCAGGTCCTTTGCTGACTCTGACTCTGACGCTTGTGCCTTTATCGAGCTGGGCATTGGCGTCATACTGCTGCCACATCACTTCTCCCTCTGCATATGTGCTGCTGTAGTCATAGCTCTGTTTGCCCATTTTGAGTCCTGCATTGCTGAGTGCCGACTGTGCGTCGCTCAGACTCTTGCCTACAAGATACGGCATAACGGCCTTCGACTTTGAACCGTCGCTGACTACGATCTTTATCTTTGAACCTTTTTCTGCAGATGTACCGCCCTCCGGTGTCTGCCTTATTATCGTGCCTTTTTCTTCTTCACTGGCTTCGTAGCTCACAGAACCCATCTCAAAACCTGCCGCTGTTATCGTGGATTCTGCATCACTTTCCATGCTGCCTACCAGATTAGGTACAGAGCCTTCGCCCTTGCCTTTGCTCACATGCACGGTGATGGTGTTTCCTTCTTTTATCTTCTCACCTGCCTGCGGGTTCTGAGACACTATCTTGCCTGCTGCCACATCTTCGCTGACTACCCTGCGGCCTTCTTTTATCTTCAGATTTATGTTGTTGTCTTTGAGATATTCTCTGGCTTCCTGAACAGTCATTCCCTTGAATGATCTGACCTCGACCTCTTTGCCACCGAAAAGACCAAGTGCTGCTGCGACGATCACTCCCAAAAGGATCGCTGCCGCCACTGCTGCACATATGACGATCAGGCGTTTCTTCCTGCTAAAAGGTTTTTTCTTTTTTTTCTGTTTGTTTTTTTTCTTTCTACCGTCTGCACTGCCTTCCTCACCATCATCATAATCGGTCTGAGCTATAGGAGATCTTGCAGTCTGTCCGCCTCCTCCGTTGTTTCCGCCCATCAGGACTGAATTACCGACTACACTGCCTACAAATTCCAGATTGTTCAGTGCTTCTATCAGCTCATCGGCTGATGTGAACCTGTTAACAGGATATTTGTCCGTACATTTCATTATTATGTGCTCGAGAGCCGGCGGCACACCTTCTACGAGTTTTGATGGCGGCACCATTTCTCCGTTTATATGCATCAGTGCGATGTTCACCGGATTGTCTCCGTCAAAAGGCACTCTGCCTGTTAGCATCTCGTACATCACTATACCCAGAGAGTATATATCGGATTTTTCATCCACATACCCGCCTCTTGCCTGTTCCGGCGAGAAGTAGTGCACTGAACCGATTATACCTTCTGTATTGTCTACGATAGTTGCGGCATTCACTGCCTTTGCGATACCAAAGTCAGTTATTTTAGCTGTGCCGCTTGGTGTTATCATTATATTGTGAGGCTTGACGTCTCTGTGTATTATATGATTCTTGTGTGCGAAAGACAGTGCTGCTGCGATCTGCTTCGACAGGATTATGACTTTGGGATACGCCATAGGTCCCTGTTCATGTATATAGTCGCTCAGTGTCTTTCCTTCGATCAATTCCATTACTATGTAGTGGATATTGCCTTCACGGCCTACGTCATATATATTTACGATGTTGGGATGTGACAGGCTCGCTGCCGCCTGTGACTCCCTCCTGAAACTGTCTATGAATTTATGATCATTGATGAACTGAGGTTTCAGGATCTTTATTGCTACAAATCTGTTGAGCAGTTTATCCTTTGCCTTGTATACAACAGACATACCGCCCTCTCCGATCCGCTCGAACAGTTCGTATCTGCCCGCAAGTACCTTAGTGGCCATTCTTTCCCTCCTAATTTTTTATATCTTCAAACACACAACTGTGATGTTATCTCTTCCGCCTGCTGCCAGAGCTTTATCGACAAGAACACAGCACAAAGCATTCATGCTGATATCCTCATTCATCGAACTTATGATTTCGTCCTCACTGACCTCTCCGTAAAGGCCGTCGGAACACAGCATGATTATGTCGTCTCTGTGTATATCCAGTCTGTAAAAATCCGGATCTATATATTGTTCTGCACCCAGTGCCTTGGTTATCACATTCTTCTGTTTGTGATGCCGTGCCTCATCCTCGGTGATCACGCCCTGCTGAACGAGTTCATTGACATATGTGTGATCAGTTGTTATCTTCAGCAGCTTGCCGTCTCTGAACAGATATGCTCTGCTATCCCCGGCATTAGCTATATATGCAGTCATACTCCTGATATATGCCATAACGAGAGTGGTTGCCATTCCCCTGTTTGCTGCATTCTCTATACCCAGCCTGTATATCTTCTCATTTGCAATGTTAATGGTTTCCGACAGATACTCAAAGATCTCTTCAGCACCTCTGCACTGTGACAGATCATATTCATTGACATATTCCGCTATCTCACTGACTGCAGTGCCGCTGGCGACCTCTCCGGAATTGTTACCTCCGACACCATCGGCAACTATGTATACATCCTGTCCCGGGATAACAAAACAGGCATCCTCATTGATTTCCCGCACAAGACCTTTGTTGCATTTAAATCCTATCTGCACCATTATATTACTATACCCTTTCTTTTTTATGCACATCATTCAGACAGATCTGCACTTTCACTCCTGCTGTTACAGCAGACTGTCATCTTTCTTCATAACACATATATAGAATCCGTCTGTACCGTTCACATTAGGAAGCAGCAGTGTTCTTTCTGTCTTTTTGAAGGACGGGTTCCTTCTGACAAAAGCATCCGTCACTTTTTCATTTTCTTCAGGATTTATCGTACACGTGCTGTACACGATAGTGCCTCCCGGCTTGACATAGGAAGATGATGCTGAAAGTATGGCCAGCTGTTTATTTGGCAACAGGATCATATCGTCTGTATGTTCTTTGTATTTTATCTCAGGTTTCCTGCGTACTACTCCAAGACCGGAGCAAGGCACATCCACCAGGACTCTGTCTGCCTTCTGGAACATGGATGAATCCTCTCTGGATGCGTCCCACGACCTTGTCTCGACATTGGTTATGCCAAGACGCTTAGCTTCCTTGTCTACAAGGTCAAGTTTCCTTCTGTATATATCCGAAGCTATGATCTTGCCTGTATTGTTCATTCTTTCTGCAATGGCCATGGTCTTGCCGCCAGGTGCGGCGCACATGTCCATAACAAGCTCTCCGTGCTGCGGATCGAGCTTTTCAGCTACCAGCATGGAGCTTTCATCCTGAGGGGTGAACAGTCCCAGCCTGTAAAGTTCCGACTCTATGAGCCCGCTTCCCTTGACATGGAGGGCATTGCTGCATAGATCTCCTTCTGTAACTTCGAAACCGCTTTCTTCAAGTTTGGCAATGAGATCCGGTTTCATTATCCTCAGCCAGTTGAGCCTTATCGTGGTCGGCGGCGTTTCATTGCCTGCTGCAAGCAGCTCCTCAACAAAATCAGAGCTGTAATGTCTCAGCCAGAGTTCGACTATCCATGGTGCATATGAATATTTCACCGAAAGATATCTGACCTCGTCTTCGCTCCTGTCAGGAAGTTTGAGCTGTATCTTCTTGTTGATATATGATCTCAGGATACCATTCACAAGCCCGTCTTTACCTCTGCAGTATCTCTTTGCAAGCACTACTGACTCATTGACAGCTGCATATTCCGGCACCGAATCCATATACCCTATCTGATAAAGTCCCATCCTGAGTATCGTCAGCTCATTTGTCCTGAGACTGTCGACACCGTTGCTGGCAAGCTTATCTATATAGTAGTCCAGGGTCAGCTTGTGCTCCAGGACACCATATACTACCTCCCTTACGAACGCCTCGTGGTTGGCCTTTGTCACGGCAATCTGATGGTTCAGTGCAAGATTTGAATATGATTTTTTCGTTTCTACGTCTACAAGTGTGAGAAAAGCAGCTTTTCTGTTGATATCCATTAATCACGCCCCCTAATCATTAATAATCTGATCAATTGAAGTACTGCGGTTGCAAGTGCGGCGACATAAGTGAGCGCTGCAGCTGATAAAACTTTCCGGGCTCCTTTTATTTCTGTCTGGTCTATTATACCAAGCGACGTGAGCTGCTGTACAGCTCTCCTGCTGGCATCGAGTTCAACAGGAAGTGTTACCAGGTGGAAAAGCACGACTACTGCGAACAACAGTATGCCTATATCGAATACAAGATTTCCTGCGCTCATCCTGCCGAAAGCAGTTACAGCGAATCCTGCAAGTATCATTATCCATGATGCTGTCGATGCAAAATTAGTCACGGGCACCATGGCATTCCTGAATCTCAGCAGTCCGTAGGCTTTGCTGTCCTGTATCGCATGCCCTGATTCATGTGCAGCTATGCTGACAGCTGCTATCGATGTACCATTGTATACATCATTGGAAAGGCTCATGGTATCATCTGCCGGGTTATAGTGGTCCGACAGGACTCCCGGAGTTATGCCTACCGGTACATGATTAAGACCGTTGGCGTCCAGTATCCTTCTGGCAGCCTGGCTGCCTGTTATCCTTCGTCTACTGCCTATGCGCGAATATCTGTTGTATGCGCCTTTTACTTTCATCTGTGCATAAAGTGTAAATACCACTGCCGGTATCAGCACTATTATCGTAGGGTCAAACATTCCAAAATACATATATAATCACCTCTTGATTGACATTTTATCCTAAAACTGTCCCTATTTCAATGGAATTGCCCTTTAAAAATTCTCTGACTGCTACTCTTTTTTTGCCCGGCATCTGTATTTCTGTGACTTTCAGCACCTTTCCGCCTGCAGCTATGCTTATGCTGCCGTCAAATACAGCTGTGACAGTGCCGCCAGGTCTGCCGGTGGTTTCATCTGAGGGCTCCGCTTTCCATAACTTTATCATGCGGTCGCCATCATACGCATATGCTCCCGGCCACGGATCGAAAGCTCTGATAAGTCTTTCGATCTCCTGAGGAGTTTTCGAAAAGTCTATATGACCTTCTTTTTTCGATATCATGTTTGCATACGTCGACTCGGCATCGTTCTGTTTTTCAGGTGTGATCTGGTCGAGTCTGGAAAGTGTGTCCACCAGCAGCTTTGCACCCATGACAGAAAGCTCGTCGTGCAGCTGCTGACCTGTCTTGCCTGCAGTCGTCGTTGATGCCTTTGCCAGCATATCTCCGGTATCCAGACCCTTTTCCATATACATTATCGTCACGCCTGTATACTCATCGCCTGCGATTATGGCCCGCTGGATCGGTGCTGCGCCTCTGAATCTCGGCAGGAGCGAGCCGTGTATATTGAGGCAGCCGTGCTTCGGTATCTGCAGCACTTCCTCAGGAAGTAACTGTCCGTATGCCGCCACAGCAATGACGTCAGGTGCAGCCTCCTTCAGTCTGTTTATGAACTCCATATCATTTTTGACTTTTACAGGCTGCAGCACCTCGATACCAAGCTCCAGGGCTTTTTCCTTCACCGGAGAGAATTTCACTTTTTTACCTCTGTCCCGCACCGAATCCGGCTGAGTCACTGCAAATAATATATCATGACCAGCTTCATTCAGCGCTTCGAGAGCCGGTACAGCGAAATCCGGTGTTCCCATATATACTATTTTCATTATTATGCTTCTCCCTCATCGGTCAGTTCATACATTTCTTTAGCCTTGTCCGTGTAAAGTATGCCTTCCAGATGATCGAACTCGTGACACATCACGATGGCTTCGAAACCTTCGAAATCATATTCCTGCATCTTACCGTTGCGGTCAAGGCCCTTTATCTTTATCTTCTCAGGTCTTTCCACCAGACCTATATAGCCCGGCACGGAAAGACATCCTTCTTCGCTTTCCTGCACCCCTTCAAGCTGTACTATTTCAGGATTTACAAAGCAGTAAACACTGCCGGGAGCCGGTTCAGCTACGAACATCCTTCTCATCATGCCGATCTGCGGTGCTGCAAGTCCGACGCCGTTCGCCTCTCTCATAGTATCGATCATATCGTCAAGGATCATTCTTATCCTGTCGTTCACCTCGTCCACTTCTCTGCAGTGTTTCCTGAGAATAGGGTCTCCTTCTACAACAATATTTCTAAGTGCCATTTTAACCTCCTGATCATATCATGTGAAACTGTACGGATTGATATCCGCAACTGCCGTATATCCTTTTTTCTTTCTGACTGTATCTTCGTTTTTTATATCAGCTATGATCGCTGTATACTCATGCCGCCTGCCGCCGGGACATCTTATCAGCATGGAGTATCTGTAGTTTTCTTTTATTTTATTCAGATACGCTTCCTGCGGTCTGAACACGTTGTGCTGCTCCTCCGGCCTCATTCGCACAAGGATCCTGTTGTACCAGTCCTCAGCACCTGTCCTGACAGCGTCTTCACTGCTTCCTGTGAAAAGTATCCTTATCAGATCGCTGTAAGGAGGATTGCACATATATCTGCGTAGTTTGTCTTCGCACTGGTAGAATCCTTCGAAGTCCTGCCTTGCAGCAAATTCCAGTGCATAGTGTCCGGGCTCGTAGGTCTGTATCACTACCTGACCTTTCTCATCGCCTCTGCCTGCCCTGCCTGCAGCCTGTGTTATCAGCTGAAAAGTCCTCTCGGGAGATCTGAAATCCGGTATGTTCAGGGAAACGTCTGCTGATATTATCCCTACAAGGCCTACATTCCTGAAGTCGAGACCTTTCGCTATGATCTGCGTCCCTATAAGTATATGTGTCCTTCCTTTGCGGAAATCGCTGAGTTTTCGTCTCAGCTCGCCTTTCTGCTTCACAGTATCGAAGTCTACCCTGTCTGTGCTGTATTCACTGAAAAGCTCTGAAACAGCTTCTTCCAGCTGCTCTGTACCGCTGCCGAAAAAACGTATATACCTGCTGCCGCATTCCGGGCATACTGACGGTATATCCTCTTCATATCCGCAGTAGTGGCATACCGCTTTGTCATCCTGTCTGTGATATGTCAGCGACACGCCGCACTCGGGACATTTTGCCACATATCCACATTCCCTGCAGGAAATGAATGTATAATATCCTCTCCTGTTGAGGAACAGCATCACCTGCCTGCCTTCTGACAGACATTTTTTCATCTTTATGTAAAGTTCATTGCTCACTATGGAGCGGTTGCCGTTTCTCAGTTCCTCCCTCATGTCCACCATGGTCACATCAGGAAGCTTCACTTTGTTGTAGCGCTCGGTCATTTTTATTATCCGGAAAATGCCTTCAAGCCCCCGGTGATATGTCACAACCGACGGCGTAGCACTGCCCAGGACCAGGACGCCGTTGTTATCCCTGTCCCTGACCCGCTTCATAGCCACTTCTACAGTATCGTATTTCGGCGTGAAGTCCGACTTGTATGTGGCTTCATGCTCCTCGTCCAGAACGATCAGACCTATATCCTCAAGAGGTGCAAATACCGCAGATCTGGCGCCTATCACGATCCTGACTCTGCCGCTGCGTATATTCTGCCACTGGTCGTACCGTTCGCCGGCTGTAAGCCGGCTGTGCAGTACTGCTACCATATCGCTTCCGAACCTTGCAGTGAATCTTTCAACCAGCTGTCCTGTCAGAGATATCTCCGGCACCAGTATCACCGCTGTGCGACCCTGCTTCACAGCCTCTGAAGCTGCCCTTATATACACTTCGGTCTTTCCGCTGCCGGTAACGCCATGAAGCAGAAAGCTCTCATGCACCCCCGACCTTATCGCTCCTCCTATCTGGTCAAGCGCTTGCTGCTGCTGGTTTGTCAGGGCTTTTTCTGTATCGGATTCGCCAGCATCCTCGGACACAGGGTCTTTCTTTTCCCTTCGCTTCGCTTTGCTGCCGACCGGAGTGAAACATTTCACAGCATCTATGTATCTGCACAGATAGCGTTTCTTCATCCATACAGATGTTCGTATCATCTCTTCTGTCAGAGAAACATCTTCATCGGTGTCTTCGACCAGCCGTACTTTGTCTGCGATGCCCTCATCAACACTGTCAGAGAAAGACATGACATACGCCTCTCTCAGCCTGCTGCCTCTGGCAAAATGAACATATACCCTGCTGCCGATGCTGATATTTTCATCATCGCATGCATATGTATAAAATCTGTCTGTATTATCGCTTCTGTTGTCTATTACAAGCTCCGCATATCTCATATATCACTGCCCGAATGCCTGTCTACAGCAGGAAAATATTGTTTCTGCTGCATTCCTCTATCATATCATCAGGCCAGATGGATGCCTGTACTTCACCTATATGAGCTTTTCTCAGGAAATACATGCAAAGTCTGCTCTGACCTATACCTCCGCCTATAGTATAAGGAAGTTTTTTGTCAAGGATCATCCTGTGGAAATCCATATCACGTCGTCCGTCTTCTCCTGCTTCCCTGAGCTGACGGTCCATCGCTTCTTCATCCACTCTTATACCCATTGAGGATATCTCGAAGGCTCTGCCCAGTATATCGTTCCAGAGGATTATATCACCATTGAGCTCCCAGTCGTCATAGTCCGGCGCTCTTCCATCATGCTTTTCGCCTGATGTCAGCCTGCCTCCGATTTTCTGGATAAAAACTGCACGCTTTTCTTTTGCGATGGCATCTTCCCTCTCCTTCGGAGTCTTTTCCGGATACATATCCTCCAGCTCCTGCGAAGTTATGAAAAAGATCTCATTTGGAAGATCTGTCCTGAGATCCTTGTAAAGCCTGTTTACATAGTCGTTGAGGTTTTTCAGCGCTGTATAAAGTGTCTCCACAGTGCTTTTGAGATATTCCTCTGTCCTGTCTTCTTTATTTATCACTTTCTCCCAGTCCCACTGATCCACATATATGGAATGAAGGTTGTCCAGCTCCTCATCCCTTCTTATAGCGTTCATATCTGTGTAAAGGCCTGTGCCTGGCTTGAAGTCGTATCTGCCAAGAGCCATACGCTTCCATTTTGCCAGGGACTGTACGATCTCTACAGTCTTTTCACCCATGTCCTTTACTGTGAAGCTGACAGTTCTCTCAACGCCGTTGAGATTATCGTTAAGACCAGTTTCAGGAGCTACGAACAGCGGTGCCGAAACACGTCTCAGCTGCAGACCGTATGCCAGTTCCTGCTGGAAGAAATCCTTTATTTTTTTAATTGCTCTCTGACTTTCCATATAGTCGATTAC
>CAKQNZ010000026.1 GCA_934255435.1 uncultured Clostridia bacterium
AGTAAGCAGTTAGCGTCCGGTGGTAAGTACATACGAACCACGTCTGCTTTCTTATTTGCAATGTGATCCAGGAATCCCGGATCCTGATGAGTGAATCCGTTGTGATCCTGCTGCCATACATTCGATGACAGTATGTAGTTCATCGAAGCCACAGGTCTCCTCCATGAAAGCTGGTTGCAGACCTTCAGCCACTTGGCGTGCTGTGCTGCCATGGAATCCACGATACGGATGAAGGCCTCATAGCTGGCAAAGAACCCGTGACGGCCTGTCAGCAGATAACCTTCCAGCCAGCCTTCGCACATATGCTCGCTGAGCATGCCGTCCATTATACGGCCATCTCTTGCCAGCGACTCGTCCGTTTCAAGTATCTCGGCGTTCCATGCCCTGTTTTCGGTTTCGAATACTCTGTTGAGTCTGTTGGACATGCTTTCATCAGGCCCGAAAATCCTGAAGTTCCTGTTTTCACGATTTTCGTTGTATATATCTCTGATGAAACCTCCCAGCTCTATCATATCCTGCGCCTTTGTCTTTCCCGGATCCACTTCTATACCGTAGTCCCGGAAATCAGGGAGTATCAGATCCTTAAGCAGTTTCCCGCCGTTGGCATGAGGATTGGCTCCCATCCTGGCGTCTCCCGACGGCGTCAGCTCCTCCAGCTCCGGTATCAGCCTGCCATTGTCATCGAAGAGCTCCTCGGCATGGTAGCTTCTGAGCCAGTCTTCAAGTATCTTCAGGTGTTCCGGAGAATCAGGAGTCACCGGCACCTGATGCGCACGGAAAGACCCTTCGATCTGCTTGCCGTCCACCGATTTCGGTCCTGTCCAGCCCTTAGGAGTCCTCAGGACTATCATAGGCCACATCGGACGCCGAGGATCATTGTTTTCCCTGGCGTTTTTCTGTATCTGCTTTATCTCTTCTATGACAGCGTCCATGGTCTCCGCCATCTTCCTGTGCATCTCTTTCGGGTCGCTTCCCTCCACGAAATACGGTTTCCAGCCGCATCCTCTGAAAAATGATCCTATCTCATCGTGGCTGATCCTGGAGAATATAGTAGGATTGCTTATCTTGTAGCCGTTGAGGTTCAGCACAGGCAGCACTGCTCCATCAGTGACAGGATCCAGGAATTTGTTGGAGTGCCATGATGTCGCCAGCGGACCTGTCTCCGCTTCGCCATCCCCTACGATGACAGTTGCTATCAGATCCGGATTATCGAATACCGCACCGAATCCATGTGCTATGGAGTAACCCAGCTCCCCGCCTTCATTGATGGATCCAGGTGTTTCAGGTGCACAGTGGCTCGGTACTCCGCTGGGGAAAGAAAAACGCTTGAACATCTTTCTCATTCCTTCTTTGTCCCTGCTTATCTCAGGATACACTTCGCTGTATGTACCTTCGAGATATGTGTTTGCTATCATGAAATTGCCGCCGTGTCCCGGTCCCGACAGCAGTATCATGTCGAGATCATACCGCTTTATGACACGGTTGCAGTGTGTATAAACGAAATTCTGCCCCGGCACGGTGCCCCAGTGTCCGACGATCTTTTTCTTGATATGCTTCATATCGAGAGGTTCCTCCAGAAGAGGATTATCGAGAAGATAAAGCTGGCATGCTGACAGGTAGTTGGCAGCTCTCCAGTACGCGTTCATTTTCTCAAGCATTTCCTGTGATAACGGATCCTTTTCAAGGCATCTTGCTGTCTTATTTTCCATCTTGCATTCCTTTCTGTGAACAGTCCGGTACTTATGTTGCTTGTTAATAATCATACCATCACAATGTGTAGGATATGTAAAACAGCCCCGATACACTTTGCATCTTTTGCACAAAAAAGGACCATACCACCGGGATATGATCCTTTGATAAACCGTATTCTTTACTATTAGCTTAATGCTGCTGTTACCAGAGCCATCTTGAATACTTCCTGTGCGTTGCAGCCTCTGCTGAGGTCGTTGATAGGAGCGTTGAGGCCCTGAAGGATAGGTCCTATAGCTTCATATCCGCCGAGACGTGCAGCGATCTTGTATCCGATATTTCCTGCATTGATGTCAGGGAAAATGAATGTGTTTGCCTGTCCCGCAACATCTGAACCCGAGCACTTCACTTTAGCAACTTCAGGAGCTACTGCTGCGTCGAACTGGAGCTCTCCGTCAACTGCCAGATCAGGAGCAAGTTCCTTTACTTTTTTTGTTGCGTTCTGCATCAGAGTTACCATGTCGCCTTTGCCTGAACCGTAAGTGGAGTATGACAGCAGCGCAACCTTAGGGTCGATGCCGAATACTTTAGCTGTCTTTGCAGTTTCTACTGCGATCTCAGCCAGCTCATCTTCGTCAGGTGAAATGTTGATAGCACAGTCGCCCATAGCCAGATTCTGATCATCTCTCAGCATGATAAAACATGAACTTACGATCTTGTTTTCAGGCTTTGTCTTGATCAGCTGGAGTGCAGGTCTTACTGTATCAGCTGTCGAGTATGTAGCTCCGCCAAGAAGACAGTCTGCTTTACCCATCTTTACCAGCATAGTTCCGAAGTAGTTTGACTTTGAAAGTGCGTCACGTACCTGATCTTCTGTCATCTTGCCTTTTCTCAGCTCTACCATTTTTGCTACCATTGCATCGATGTCGGCATAATTTGCAGGGTCAACGATCTCACACTTTGAAATGTCGAATCCACCCTGCTGTGCAGCAGCTTTCACTTCACCCTCTGCTCCAAGAAGAATGACTTTAAGGATACCTTCTGATGTAAGCTTTGCAGCTGCATCAAGGATACGTGCATCGTTCCCCTCAGTGAAAACGATCGTACGCGGGTTGGCTTTTAACTGTTCTGTCAGTTTGTTAAACATTCTCTTTCCTCTTTTCTGTAATTTTATTTTAAGATTTCATCTAAACAGCATCATTTCGGAAAACTCATATGTTTTCCGAACATACCTCTTTATTTTATCCGTTTATCTGACAGTTTTCAAGATGTTTCGGCATAAAAATTGCTTAAGCAACACATATATTTTTCCTCATGCTATTCGATCAGCGCTCCAGTAGGACTCATACTGGCAGTGCCCCACTTGCCATCCACCTTTTTGTAAAGCACGTGCAGACCTGACCCGGAATCAGGACCCGGAAAATCTGCCACTATATAGCCATCTCCCCATTCTTTCGTACGTTCCTCATCGACCACAGCCTTGACTCCGAGAAACTGCTCCATTTCCTCCATAGACATATCGCTCCATTTTGCTTCACGCAGCTCTTCATATTTCTCCAATGTGACCTTAGCATCCGGATCTATCTCAGGTTTATCTTCCTTTGACGTGCCGCTGTCTCCACAGGCTGTAAAAGCAAAACACATAACTATAACAGTCAGAATAACAAAAAACTTCTTTTTCATATTCTTTCCCTCCTCTGGACTTCTTCTATATAATCAACTGCTTCAATATGCACTAAGCAGTCCTGATCATGCGATATTTCTCTGACTCCTCCCAGATTTCAGATATTTCCCGAAGGCAACAGCATACTTGCGTTTTCAGAACTTTCCTGATGATCCTCCATGTGTCTCTCCGGATGAACTTGTATGTGTGCTGCTGCCTGACGACGACTGTTTTTCTGTCCTGTCCACATGGCTGTACATGAACTGTTCATGCCTTGCTGTCAGTTTCAGACTTCCAGGACGCATATAATTTCTCGCAGCAGCTTCTCTTCTTACAGTCTTCAGTGCGGATTTGTCCCTGCTGACGATTATGAAAGCAACTATGAATCCTATAACAAGACCGGCCAGCACATCAAGTATTATATTTATACTTTTTTCCGGTTTCGGCAGATTGCCGTTATCATAAGGTGTTCCTGTATGTGCCTGTGTCAGAAAGTCATCGCACAGATTTGCGAACTGCTCAAATGCACCTGCATAATCATCATTTCCCAGTGCAGGTTTTATCTGTTCTATCAGATATTTCTGTCCGGCATCAGTGAATGCTGTTATGCCGTATCCATGTGTACTTATAGCCCAGTCCCTGCTCTCTGTATTTATCAGCAGCAGGATCCCGTCCTTATTGCTGCCGAAACCGTAACCATTATAGTCAAAATAATCGTCTGCATATGCCGTTGAAGACTTGCCTTTAAAGTCTGTGGTCGTGCATATGACCACCTCACATTCCTGCCGGTCTGTTATCTCTGTAAGCTTGTCCTCAAGTGTCTGCTGCTGTTCTTCGGTAATGCATCCGGCTCCGTCCTTACACAGTACATTGCCGCTCCCTGCCGCAAATACAGTCACAGCTGTTGTTCCAAGTACAAGCAGCAGAGCTGTCATTACAAGTAATATTCTTTTTCTCATCTCTGCCACCTCCCTATATGAACAGATAATCCACAATTGCGGCTATCACACTTCCGACCGCAGTAAAGATACCTGCCATTGCAAACAGCTTCCTGCAGTACGCGCCCTTGTCCATAGGCAGATCGCCTACAAACTTGCCGGTCTGCCCGTTCATTGCGAAAGTGTATGTCTTCCCCTGCCATCTCGTGTTGAGCATCCATACCGGATAAAGCGCATATCTCGCTCTGCCGTTCTGCAGATTGACACAGCTGCTGTTCGTAGTAACCATACCAAAACCGTCCACTGTCTCTCGAAACGCTTCCTCAGTGCTGCGCCTTATACGTCTGTTTGCGGCTTCGATACTGGACTGAGCGTCCACATCATATTTATCTGCCATGAAACCGGCAAGATATGCCGTTCTGAAATCCACGGCATCTCTGAAATCAAAAGGCTCTATAGATTCCATCATATCATCAGGCATCTTCTCTGATCCATCCACTGGAACATTGTCGAATATAACGTTCCCGGCTCTGCGTATGTTGTAATAGTTATGCTCTACATAGTCATAGCTGCTGTCGCTCCAGGTCCGTGTCCGCTCGCCTGTATAGCTTATATCTGCTGTCACTGCCGCATCGAACAGCCAGAAAGGAACGTACACACCTTTTATTTCATCTATATGGTTCTCGTTCCTGAAAAGCCTTGGTACCAGCTTCTTGCTGGCAACGTACTTCCTCAGAGCATCCTTTGCAGCTTTCTTGTCCAGCTTGAATGGTATTATGAAATCCGGTTTGAGCATACCTGAAAGCTTTCCTTTCATGACCACGGGACTTCCGCAATAAGGACAGCTTGCTGAAGTCGTCGTTTCATCGCAGACTATCTCGCCTCCACAGGAATTGCAGACATATACGTTCATACCATTCTCTTCACCTGCATCCCATTGCCCTCCGGGCATTTCTCCCCAGTTCATGTTCTCCTGCCCCTGCTGTGTTCCAGCAGTCTGCCCCTGTGGAGTTTCCTCCTGCGGTGTCTCGAACTGATCTATCCCGAATTCGCTTCCGCAGTAAGGACATTTCAGCTTCTGGCTTGCTGAATCAAAGGCAAGTGCACCACCACATGCAGGGCATTTATATTCCATTGTTCCTGACATACTTTCCTCCTGATCATCTGATTCTACTGCTGTGATTTATGTTCAGTATGCAGTCTGCCTTACTGTCTCGGTGTCCCGCAGCTCTCGCAGAACCTGCTACTGTTGACAGCTCCGCATGACGGACATGTCCACTGTCCGCCGCTCTGCGATCCTCCCATATCAGGATCCAATCCCTGACAGTTCATCATGCTGCCCTGCGGGTCTCCCATGCCCGGGGGCACGCCCTGAGAGTTCATACCTCCGTATGCTCCTCCCTGCATTCCTCCCATGTTCGGATCCATTCCCTGGCGGTTCATCATGCCGCCCTGCGGGCCTCCCATGCCTGAGTCCATTCTCTGAGAGTTCATACCTCCGTATGCTCCTCCCTGCATTCCTCCCATGTTCGGATCCATTCCCTGACGATTCATCATGCCGCCCTGCGGACCTCCCATGCTGCCCTGACTTGCGAACTGTGACAGGTAATTCACCATCTGGTAGCCTATACGCTCCACGTTATGACGTCTGTTATGATCTTCAGCTTTGACACTGAAAGTCGTAATAGGGAGTTTGAGCTCATTAAAATAAGGTGAATCCACATTTATGTAAACTTTATAATCATACGAATACTCATATCGCGGTGGTTCATAGCTGACACGATTTCCTTCACTGTCTGTTCTGTAGATTTCATTTGTTCGTTCCTCAGCATCCATATAGCAGCTGATGACCTGAGATAGATTTATTACATCCGGATTGTCATTCCTGTCAAGCTTGTGCGCTGCTACGAACTGCCCCTTGGGTTCATCTATGAACAGGTGATGCCCATTCTCTCCGATATCCATCGTGGGACTGAAGCTCCTGAGAACTTCTCTGTTGCGCTCTCTGTATGCCAGCTGTTCCCTGATTTCTTCTACTGTACTGTGCCGCCTGTCATCGAACCACGGCGAAAGTTTCTTTGCACAATCCTTGCACAGATTGCCATCCTCAAGCTTTCTGTTACCGAGAAGACCTATTTTCTCACCGCATATATCACAATATTTTTTATCAAAAAGTCCCATGCTCCATCTCCTCCTTATCTGATATCGTTGTCATCGAAAACGTCTCCACATTCCGGACAGAATTTTGGCGGATGATGAGGATCCTCGGGTTCCCATCCGCACTTGTCGCATCTGTACAGAGGTGCTCCTTCAGGCTTCTTTGCTCCACACTCCATACAGAATTTGCCTTTGTTCACCGTTCCGCATGTACATGTCCAGCCCTCTGGATCCGCCGGTTTAGGTCTGCCACACTCTGGACAGAACTTGCCTGCTGCGGTATTGCCACAGCTGCACTTCCAGCTGCCTGCTGCAGGAGCCTGTGAAGCTGCGGCACTTTTAGCCTGCGCCTGCTGCTGTGTTCTCATCTGAGCCTGCTGTGCTGCCGCCTGCTGCTGCATTCCCTGTGCATAGAGTTCATTGGTATTCATACCGCCTGACTGAGCAGCCATGCCCATTCCCATGAATCCCATCATTGCACCGTTTTCATTGGACGCCGCCATACGCATAGCATCCGCCTGCGCACTGGCAATATTACCTGCTGCCATCAGCGGATCAGTCATGATGAACGCCTCCTGCATACGCTGTATCTTCTGTTTATCTTCATCTGACACCGATACAGAGTTGACGCCGAATGCAACTACCTTGAGACCTCTTTTCTCTGTCCACTGAGAGGAGAGTATATCGTTCAGTGCGTCTGCTATATCTGTAGTATGCATCGGTATCTCACTGTAATCCACACCTTTCGCTGATATCTTCGCAAACGCAGGCTGCAGTGCTGTAAGCAGCTCCGATTTCAGCTGACTGTCGATTTCTTCTCTTGTATATTCCTGCTCGACATTACCGCATACGTTCGTATAGAACAGCATAGGATTCACGATTTTGTATGAATATTCTCCATTGCATCTTACAGATATCCCCAGACTCTTGCCGAGTTCTCTGTCTATGATGACCTTGAACGGCACAGGATTCACGGTTCCGTACTTGTTTCCCATTATTTCCTTGGTATTGAAGTAATATATTCTCTGATCCTTACCGGCACCGCCTCCGAATTTAAATCGTTCCCATGCATCTCGTGCTGCGCCCTGAAGGCCTTCAAGCAGATCACCAGTAAATACAGATGGTGTCAGCTTGCTGTCATACGTATATACGCCTGGTTCCGCAGAGAGTTCTACTACACGACCCTGCTCGACGATCATCATACACTGCCCGTCTGCTACGAGTATTCCGGAGCCGTCAGAAATGACATTATCCTCACCCCGCCTATTGGAGGATCGTCCCGAAACACGCTTGCTCCCCTTGACTACAAGTACATCTTCATCCATAGATTCGCAGCTGAAAAAGTCCTTCCACTGATCTGCCAGTGTTCCACTGACTGCGCCCATTGCTGCTTTGATAAGTCCCATGCTTTTCTCCTTTCATCTGTCCGTCACGTCCGGGCATCTTGCCCTGTAATAGAACATGCCGCATAGCAGCGTGTCAGCACTGCCTGCGGCCTGTCTACCATAACTTACTCTTTTTCGAAGTTTATTTTGATTCCCTCGTATTCCAGCACCGCCTTGTTGCCATCCGCTGTAAACTCGAATTCATCTACAACATTGAACCCTTTCTCAGATTCGTCCCAGCTGCCTTTTTCCTCTTCTCCGTTGGCATTCACCACACATTTGCCGTTATCCTCAAGTGTGAAACTGAATCCCTTATCGAATACAGAGTCTACAGAAATTTCGAATCCGCCGTACTCGGCTTTAGTTGCCTTCCACGTTCCCACATACGGACTGTCTGACATATCCTTGCCGCCGCATGCTGTGAATGCAAAACACATCATCAGTACTGTCAGTACTATTACAATATTTTTTCTCATACGATTTCTCCTTCTTCTCAACTAAACAGTGTCCAGCATACCATTCAAGATACTCTTCACATCACCTCAGGTCTCCTGACAACTTTATCCGGCTAATACGGCCACTTGGTCACAAGATTGGTTACGCTCCATCCGGCTCCTTTGTTTACAAAATCAGGCGTCTTCTTGGTCTTCATTGTGATAGTCACCTTCTTGTAGGCATATTTCTTGATATTCTTATATGTCACCGTCTTTGACGCTACCTTCTTGCCATCGTTATAGGCTTCAACCTTGAACTTATACTTTTTTAAAGTAAACATTCGATTGTTGACTATATAACCTGTCATCTTTACCTGTCCATTGTAATATGTCAGCTGCCAAGGTACGAATCTGGCGGTCATATATGGTGTGATTGCATCTATATTAGGATTGATCGATCCCTGTCTCTTATAAGTATTACTGATCGGCTTCTTAAGTTTTGTAGTCTTGTTGATGCTCTTCTTAGCATTGTACACTGACTTGACTTTGTACTTATAATTTATAGCTTTCTTGGCAGAATACGTATATGTGATCCTGGCCTTGCCATTGCTCTGCAATGTCTTGATTTTCTTGCTACCACGATAAATGTGGTAAGAAGACCGGTTCTTATACTGCTGATCGTATGGAACTTTAATGACAAGCATGACCTTATTAGGAGACATCTTCAGTACCGACAGACCTGGAGTATTATAAGTATTTGTCTTAACAGTCCAATGAGTTCCATCCCAGTAATCATAAACCAGACCATCCACAATTCTGTATGTATGTACAGTAAACTGTCTGGTAGTTCCAGGCTTAAGGCCAGTAAGCATGAACGAACCTGAAGTTATTTCCGAATCGAAATTGAATTCCTGGAACAGCTCGCCTTCCTTCTTATCCTTGTAAAAATATACATTTGCTCCATCAGCCTTTACGTCATAATTGTTTACAAAGTTACTAACGTTAGCAACGAAGAAATCATATCCAACACTTGAAGTAGTAAATTTGTACTTGTATGCCATGTTATTACCTATATCAGAGTATGTCTTAAATGATATCCTCGTAGCCTTTGATGAATTTGAACCTGCAATATCTGCAGCATCATATTTATCTTTTGCAGATACAAGTATCCAGCGATCATTTCTTCCGGAAATATCAAATCCGCCAAACTCATCACGATAAATCATTACCTTTACAACATTTGTATCAGATGATCCATATATTCCATTCTTGTCAAGGTTGATTGCCCAAATCTTCTCACCTGATTCAGGGTATTTCTTGGCACGTAGTGTAGCATACATTTCATAATAATCTTTATTATCATAGAATTTGCTCTCTCTACTGTATCCATCCAGTCTTTCAAACAGATTTGGATCCTCATTAATTCCTGCTGCAGCAGATGCTTTAGCAGCTGCCTTTGGTGCTGCCTCAGGCGCTGTTGTTTTTTCCTTCGATATATCTTTTGTTATGACTTCTTCCGGTGCAGCTGTTTCCTCTTCAACCTGTTCCGTATCTGTCGACACAGACTCAGCAGCTTCTGCCGGTATAACAGATGCGTTATCTGCCGGTACAGGATCTGTTTCTTCCGCCCCGCTCATGACCGGCATAAGAGTGAATATCATTGCGATAACTGTCAGCATACTCACCGCAAGTCTTCGCTTTGTATTTTTCATATCTGACCTCCTTTTCGATAATATTATACTGAGACTTGTTCATCTTTCATCAACAGGATGTTTATCCTGCTTTCTATGAATATTTTAACAATTCAGGCGGTCTGATACATCACTCAAACGAGTACTTTTTGAAAATATCTGTTATTCTCTTCTTAATAAGATGCCCATTATTCCTGACGCCTGATGATATCCTGTATATATCAGAATCCTCTTATCACCAGTCCGCTGTCTCTTGCCATGACAGCAAGCTGAGTCCTTGTAGTGAATCCTGTTTTCTGGAACATGCTCTTTATATGTTTCTTCACTGTATGAGTTGACAGATTGAGTCTCTCTGCTATCACATCATCTGTATCACCGCTGGTCAGTTCCCTGAGAACTTCCAGTTCCCTGGCAGTGAACTCGATGCTCTTCGCAAGTCCCAGATCCAGGATCGGTGTCGTATCCGGATAGATCGATTCTCCTGCCATTGTTCGATCCATGACTTCCAGGAGTATATCCTCCGATGGGTCTTTGTACCAGAAACTATCCACACCGCTGCTGCGGGCACGATCTATGAAATCACACTCCGGCTGACTTGTAACTATTATTATCCTGATTTCCGGATATTTTTTCTTTATCTTTGAGGCTGCATCCAGCCCGCTGGCATGAAGTGCTGTGCATACATCCATAAGTATCAGATCTATATCACTGGTCATACAGTAAAACTCTGCCAGCGATGCACTTTCAATAGATGCCGTCAGATCATATCTTCCACTGCTGGCGAGTATTATCTCAAACAGCTTTCTTGCCATAGGATCATCTTCTACTACCATAACATTTATCATTGGTCCCCGTTCCTTTCTTTCGGCAATATTATACTCAGAGTGAATACGTCTCCTCTCTTCACAGACATGATACCGCCTGCCGACTCTACCCTGTGACGGAGAGACGAAAGTCCTCCGCCCTCTGACACGGTCATCGGGCTGCTGTTCGCCGCATCCCCACAGTCATTCAAAAAATCGATGAGGTACGAATCACTGTTCTCTTTTATTATCATCCTCAGTTCCCTGGCACCTGCATGGCGTACGGCATTAGTCAGAGCTTCCGCTCCTGCTGCAACGATGAGTTCCTGGGTTTCAGGTTTCTCCGGCATCTCTCCTTCGAGTATGATGCGGACACCCGCTGATTCTGCTGCATTTGTAAGATATTTAATGACCCCGGTACACTCTTCACCGCTGTCTTCCTGCCGAAGCAGTGCTGCGATCCGCTTCCATTTAACGAATATATCATATGCATCGTCTTCGTCAGCGCCTTTCATCAGAAAATATCTCGTTGACATCAGATTCTGCCCTATCGAATCATGTATACGTATCTTGGCTGCCAGGCGCTCCCTCGTTCTTGTCAGTTCTTCCACTGTCTCTCCATAGTTTCTGAGCCTGTCGTTCATTTTCTGTAATACGTGATTTTCCTCTCTGAGACGCTGTGCCAGCTGGTATAGTTCTGTCATATCCGACGCTGTCAGCTGAACTACATCTGTTCCACTGACATTTATGATCTTCCTGTCAAATGCCCATACGCTGCCGTCCCCAAGCATTATCGCTGATATACCGTCAATAGTTATACGTCTTGTATCCGGTTCGATCCCTCCTGCTGATACATCTGACCAGAACAACTCTTCATTTTGCAGAGATCTGCCCAGCACAGCATGACTCAACTCCTCCATACGCCTGTTCACAAGGTACGGATGGCCTCCGGGACGTGCGAAACACAATCCAATAGGCATCATATCAGCACTCTCACGTATAGAAGATCTCGTTATCATATTTCTGCATATCACAGACTCTTTGTAAAGTACCAATGCCATATATGCTGATATTACCAGAAGATATATGACCATGCATACTGCCGGTATGCCCATACATACTGCATCTGTATCCGAAAGGCTGTCTCCGGACATATATGAGTTATGGGCATCTGCAATGAATGTCAGCAATATCACAGATACCGCTGAAATCATCAGCAGGGCTGCTTTCCTGCTCTTCCTGCCATTGGTATCAGCAACCATGAAGAAACAGAAAAAACTGAATACAGCTGCTGCAATCAGCATCACCATCAGCAAAGACTTTGCCGGAAGTGGTATTGACAGGAATGTAGTCATCACACTGCCCCCCTTTCCGGGAATCTCATTACTATATGGCTGTCACTGTCCTGCTGTACGAAATCTGAATGTACCCCTGTTTTATCAAGTGCTTCTTTCTGCCGGCGGATCGCATCCTGATCGCAGGATATATTCACTGCCAGTTCCGGTATGCCGTTTGCCATATACAGATCCACCATAAGTGCACTTGCTGTCGGCAACGCCGCCTCGACCACGATTTCAAAAGCTGTATACAATGATACCGCATGTTCCTTCGTGATCATACCGTCACATCTGCATGACAGCGAACATGCTACTGAACATAGCCTCAGATTCTCCACAGACTCTCTGAGACAGTATTCAAGTTCCCGTACAGGCAGAAAACTGAACTCTTCACTCAGCAGTATCAGATTACCCAGCCGTTTGATATATGCACTTATCACACAAATCTGTGACAGCTTTTCTTTTGCTGAAACTTCACTGTCATCTGATGCGATCATATTTTCGAGTTTTATCAGCTGGGGCTCGACCTTCTCCCTGATCTTGTCATAAAGCCGCATCTGTTCATCCGCTCTTGCCTTTTTTTCCCTGAGTTCGACTTCAGCTTTCAGCAGATCATTGTTTTCAGACAGTTTGCTGCCTGTTTCCCTGAGTTTTCTGAGTATCCTGTTTATCTCAGAGACATTGTCTATCCAGAAAATATGTCCACCTCTTACCGGTGCACCGGACAGCCTGTCACATCCGAGATCTACCGGATGCTTTTCAGCATTGCGCAGTATACTGCTGTCAAAGATCCTTGCTTTCTCTGCGGCATAGCATACGTTATATCCATTGTCAGTAATAAGCGCGCCCAGCATGGAATTACGAAAAAGTTCTTCATGATGTGTATTTGACGGGATCAGCCCCGTTCTTATGCATAATTCGAATGTGACCATTATCATAAGTGAGAAAAATGCAGTCATATCACCTGCTATGATATAAAGGACCGGGAATTTCACGATATAAAGGATCACGTAAACAACGGTCGCCACTACAGGAATCAATGTGACCCATATACACCTGTGTTTGTCCTGTATGTGACTCTTGTGTACCAGCACAACGAAAAAAGCAACAGATTCCGCCAGTATCCACAGCAGTACAACAATATACATGTATCCGTAATGGTAAACATCTGAAGATGGCGATAAGTTTTCTGGAAAAGAAAACACAAGCTGATGCCAGTTATTGCAAAGAACACATATTACAAGCATCAATGATGGTATATACAGCAGTTTAAGCTTTTTAGGAAGTATATAATCTTCCGTTCTGCCAAGACATTCTGCTGCGAACAACCCCATAAGAGGAACGAATATCATCGGTATATAAAAGCAGTACCAGCACAGGCATTCCATAGCATCAAGGCCTGTAAGCAGCAGATACTTGCAGGTACGTACAGACATCCAGAACAAAAGCAGTACTGTTATAGCAAGCAGATACCCGCGGACTGTACTGTGCAGTATCCGTCTCTTTACTGAGACTCCCCACGCAAGTATCATACCGATATATATACCTGAGCGGACAAGTGAAAAGAACATATTAAAGAAACCTGTCACGATATCGTACTTTGTGATCATACGACATGTGATAGCAGAAAAAACAAGGATCATGATAATAATGATATTACGAATGCCATGCCTGTTGAAGTCCAGCAAAACACCACCATCCTCCCCAAATCAGCTTTCAGCTGACCGACACAAAACCTTCTTATTAAATATTATCAGCTAAATAAAGACATGTGTCAAGTCAAACTGCATCAGCAATACCTGTAAGTCTGATCCTGTATCGGAAATCATTATTATTATGCCGGTCTCCGGGATGCCAGCATACGTGTCAAACCGAAGACATTTCCCGCTCTATCCAGGCCATAAGAAAATCAACGATCCTGCGCTGCTGATCCTCCGTCAGTTCCGTACCCTCCGGCACACGGTACCATTTATTGAGGCATCCTCTGCAACAGCAGGCACAGGCATGCTGTGCCTTGAACACCGGATGGCCTCTCATGGGAGTCTGTCTGCCGTCGTTGGGTATTACTGCAGGGGCCAGCCTCTTTGCAATGAAATCCTCCGCATGTCGCCTTACCGTTTCCATGCCCTTTTCCTCCATGTACTTCCTGTCTCTGCTGTCGAGGTGGAACTTTGCCCTGAATTCCGAACGACTCAGTTTTTCCAGAGCCTGATCTATCGTCTGCATCACAAACCTCCCATCGGTGTCCATATCATCAGTGCAAATGATCATTGAACTTTATAAGCTGATTATAACACAGGCTTCATTTCTCTTCATTAGGATTTTTCTGACAGGACACTCTGTATATTTCATATTGAGCCCTATTTCCGATGTTATTCCGTCATACGGCAAATCATTCTGCTGCATCAATCACAGCTCAGCAACCAGACAGACTTCTTTTATTCCTTGCTGCTTGTGATTGCCCGGTCGATCAGCTTCTGCAGCGTCTTCGCCTGTGACTTTCCGGTAATCGCACCAACGATCGGTTCGCCTATGATATTCCCGTTCTTATCGACCACATAAGTCGTAGGGTATGAGTACAGCCCGGATGTGAATTTTCCTGCCTTGCTGTTTGATGCAAACCAGATATTCCTGTATGACACACCCTTCTTTGCCAGGATATCCTTTGCTTCCGAGATGGCCGTTTTGTCACCGTCCAGTGTAAAGGAATTGATGCCGATAACTGCGCCACCCTTTTTAGCAAGCTGTTTATTCAGCGCATCCAGATCTTCAAGTTCACCTACGCATGGACTGCAGGTCGTAAACCAGAAATTCACCACGGTTACACTGTTGTCGGAGAACAGTTTGCTGCTCTTTACTTTGTTGCCTTCAAGGTCCCTGCCTTCAAAAGCAGGGAATTTCATCAGATCGCTCTCCTTTACAGGTTTGCCTTTTTCCGCCGGAACGCTCTTATCTCCGCCGGAAGACTTTTTCCCGCAGTCCGGGTACTTCTGCTCCAGGATCGTCAGCTTGCCTTCGATCTCGCGGATCTGTTCTGCACCCTCCTTGAGGATCTTCAGTTCATCTGCCGTAAACTTATCACTTGCGCCATCGATTGTCTTTAGCAGGAAGTCCCCGTAATTGCTGCCGTCCTCGATCATGGTCATCCCCTTATCTGCCGACTGGAAAACCTTTTCCCAAAGAGCCTTGTTTTCTTCCAGGATCTCTGTCTCCTTCTCCATAAGTTTTTTGTACAGTTCAGCTGCTTCATCGGTATTATCCGGCTCTGCTGCCATCAGGGTGGCTATCTCGTTTGTTTTGTTTTCATCGTTTGTTTTACCTCCAGTTGCCCCGCAGGCAGCAAGACCGAGAATCAGTATAAAGATCGTCAGCACAGTTAGTAGTTTTGTTGTTTTCATGATTATTTCTCCCTTCATATACGATTTTCTTTTATGCCCCTATTGTAATACTTGAGATATAAAATCTATGTTAAAAACAAAAAATTAACAGAAATCTTATATTCGTGTATTATAATGAAAACATCCATAAATATAAGATATAAAACTAAAGAGGCTTTTCTATGCATATTCTGGTCGTTGAAGACGAACGTGCGCTTTGCGAGACTATTGTCCGCAGCCTGCGGCGTCTTGCATACAGTGTGGATTTTTGCTATGACGGAAATGAAGCGATCGAGCTGCTCAGCATTGAGCGATATGATCTTGTTCTGCTCGATCTGAACCTGCCTGGAATTGACGGCATGACGGTACTGCGAACGCTGCGACAGACAGACAGGGATACACGAGTGCTGATCCTGTCTGCACGCATCGAGGTTTCTGACAAGGTCGGCGGTCTGGACGCCGGAGCCAACGATTATCTGGCAAAGCCCTTCCATCTGGATGAACTCGAGGCACGAATACGAAGTCTTGCCCTGCGGCAGTTCACGCAAAATGATGTGGTTCTGTCCTGCGGGCAGCTTACCTTTGATACCAGATCGCGCACTGCCACTGCTGCCGGACATGAACTTACCTTCACAAGGAAAGAGACGGGTATCTTTGAATACCTGATGCTCCATCAGGGACGTCCTGTCAGCCAGGAAGAGCTGCTTGACCATGTGTGGGATAACAGTGTTGACAATTTCAGCAACTCGATACGGGTACATATTTCCTCTCTGCGGAAAAAGCTGCGTGCTGCTCTCGGATACGATCCCATCCGTAACCGTATCGGCGAGGGATATGTCATGGAGGATAAAGAAATATGAAGAAGATATCTATGCAATGGCGGATAACTCTGATGACTGCACTTCTGATCTGTGTGACCTGCGTATCCATGAACCTGCTGCTTGGCTACTCCGGCACACATTACATGGATTCCATCGGCACTTATATGTCCAGATACGGCAATACAGAGGAAATCAAACCGGATTATTTCGATCCCGAGCATGTGAGGCCTGACCAGGATCTGACCATCGTCATCCATGGGGCACAGGATTCCTTTATCGTTACCAACTGGTATATCACGGCAGTGGTTACACTGATCAGCGGAGTTATTGCGTACTTCGTCAGCGGTCATGTAATGAAACCATTACGCAGCTTTGCCTCACGTGTGGAAAATGTTCAGCCGAGCAACCTCTCAGACATGAAGATCACAGATGACGTGCTGCCGGAGTTCCGTGGTTTCATCAGTTCTTTCAATCAGATGCTGGATCGTCTGGACGAAGGCTTTTCTGCACAGCGACAGTTCACCGGGAATGCCGCCCATGAACTGCAAACCCCGCTTGCGCTGATGCAGGCTCAGCTTGAGCTGTTTTCCGCTGAACATCCTGATGTGCTGCCGAAGACGGCAGACTTCCTCCGGCTTTTGAGTGAACAGACAGAGCGTATGACACAGATGACAAAAACATTGCTGGAGATGAGCGAGCTTCGTACTGTGGCATGTACTGACCACGTTCAGGTAGTCCACATGATCGAAGAGATCTTTGCAGATCTTGCCCCATTGGCTGAGAAAAATGGCATCACCCTCGAACATGACGGCGATGGCATCGTTAACGGTAGTGATACGCTGATCTATCGTCTGCTCTTCAATCTGACCGAAAACGCCATACGATACAACCGTCCAGGCGGTACTGTGCATGTCTGTGTGTCAGAGGAAGAAAAGCAGCTTATTATCCGTTTTTCTGACACTGGCTGTGGCATTCCGAAAGAATACTGTGAAAGTATATTTCAGCCATTTTTCCGAGTGGACAGATCCCGCAGCCGGGAATACGGGGGTGCAGGTCTCGGCCTATCGCTGGTGTGGGAGATAGCTGCGCTTCATGACGGAGAAGTTAGAGTGGAAGAAAGCTCTGATGAGGGAACTACTATAGCAGTAAAGTTCCCTGCTGATCGTTGCGGTAAAACGCCGGATCATATACACACATAAAAAAGTGCAGGACAGGTATCCATAACTCAGTCTGACGTCCTGCTCAAGCTCTACCGGAGCTTGCAGCTTCACGCTCAGGCCCTTTCGCCCTTTTACCCGAAGAGCTGGAAGCGATTCGCATGGTAAAACGGACAGCGTAGTCGCAGACGTAGGAGTGAGCATAGCGAACGTTGGGTTCGAATCCCATTGATTTAAAAAAAATACGCCTTTTCAGGCG
>CAKQNZ010000027.1 GCA_934255435.1 uncultured Clostridia bacterium
CCTTAAGACTGTGAAACTGCCGGATGGTCTTGGCAGAATAAGTGCCAGAGCTTTCAAAGACTGCAGTGCCCTTAAAAATATATGCATATCATCAGGCGTTACATCTATAGGTGCAGAGGCATTTTCGGGATGCAAGGCACTAAATGGAGGTATCATTACAGTGAAAGCTGTTACACCGCCTGACGTGACAGTGTATCCGGATGATGCTTTTGCAGGAATAAAACCTGCTGAAATAAAAGTTCCGTATGGATGCGGCAATGATTATAAAAAAGATGCTTACTGGAAGAAGTTCAATATCGCAGCAGATCAGACTGAGGAAAAGCTGAATGTGGAAGTTTCGCATACAGGAGGACTGCAGGAAGCTGCAGAAGCTGCTATAGCGTCAGGCACGGGAGGTTCTGAGGCCGATGTGGACACACTTGTTATAAAGACAGCTGATGGTGCGGTGCTGAACTATGCACAGGATATCCCGTATCTTCAGAAAAACTTTATGAATGCAACTACCGTTGATCTGTCGGATGCAGTGATCGAAGACAATAAATTCAAAAGCAATGTTTTTAAAAACAGAAAAAATCTCAAGAAGATGAGACTGCATGAGGATATTATCAATGTGGCAGGGAATTCATTCGCAGGATGCTCGAATCTCAGCGATATTATTCTTCCTGCGGGTCTTCAGAAATTAGGCGGCAGTGCATTTTCGGGCTGCAGGAAATTGAAATTTGTCATCCTCGATGCTGAGCAGCCGCCGATGTTCGACGGATCTGTGTTCGAAGACACTGTCAGAAAGATCGCTGTACCTGCATCATCGGTGGAAAAATATAGAGACAATGAAGCATGGCATCAGTACGATATCATATCACAGATACAGATATCGCTGGATAAAGCTGAGGCTTCTGTCGAAATATCGAAGACTGTCAACATTAATGCTGATGTGCTGGTTTATGGCAACTGCAGTGAAACAGTGATGTGGGAATCATCAGATCCTGCAGTGGCTAAGGTAGGCAGAAGCATTGGCAAATCCATCACGGTGACAGGTGTTAAGGCGGGGACAGCTGTAATAACAGCCAGTGATGTATCAGGCAGCATCCAGGCATCCTGCAAAGTGACTGTGAAGAAGATGGATGCGCCGGGCAGCTTTAAGGCTGCGTCAGCTGCATACAATCAGATCAGGGTATCATGGAACGGAGTTTCCGGAGCTGCCGGTTACGAAGTGTTCTACAGCACATCGAAGAGCGGTTCCTATACAAAGAAAGCTACGCTGAAATCATCGGTACGCAGCTACACCTTCACAGGTCTGACAACAGGAAAGACATATTACTTCAAAGTCAGAGGTTACAAGGTGGAAAGCGATTCCACAAGATACGCCGGGGATTATACAGCTGTGAAGTCTGCGAAACCTGTACCGTCAAAACAGACAGCCTTCAAAGTCAAGGCAGGAAAGAGATCATTCACCGCCAGCTGGAAGAAAGTCAGCGGGGCATCAGGATACACTGTATACTACTCCACTAAGAAGACCTCTGGCTTCAAAAGCAAGACAGTGAAAGGCAACTCAAAGGTCAGATACACTGTGAAGAGCCTGAAAAAAGGAAAGACATACTATGTCAAGTCAAGAGCTTACAGAACAGTGAACGGAAAGAAAGTCTACGGACCATACACGTCCTTAGTCAGAGTTAAAGCAAAATAGAATGAAGACAAAGCAGCCGGAACAGATCAGATACAGATCTGTCGTCCGGCTGTTTTTTGATGAAAACTTTATGCTGCGATCGAGGCCTGTGCAGTACGTCTCAGGGTGTGTCCTGCGGATCGTGAGTGCTTTCGCTGATTTTTCCGGTCCGTATCCTTCGGAATATTTCGTACTGTCGTTTCAGTTCAAGCGTTTCGTCCGTGAACATCCCCTTGGCTTCGAGTATCCTCTCGATGGCCTGGGACGGATCCAGTGTGTGATATGGCAGGAACAAGTCACGCAGTTCTTTGGGTTTTACGATTTTATAGACCTGAGATGATGTGAGTTCGTAGCTGAATGCGAAATATCTGTAGATATACCCGATCCAGTACATTTCGTCATGAGTGTATTTTACAGTCCCGTAATCCGTGACGCCGTACTCTTCGTCCACCAGCGCCAGGATATCATTTGCCTGAAGGTTACTTTCAAGTATAGAGCCATCATCAAGCCTCCGTGCTATCTCACTTCTCATAAAACGTCTGATGAATATCTCAGAACTCGAATCCATTCTGTCGATGGAGTTTTCGAATGCAGATGCCTGAAGTTCGCACAAAAGTACACCATCTTTATTTATTTTCTTCATATACAGATCACCTCCGTCTGCTTATATAAGGATCTCATCTATATAAAGGCCTTTACCTCGGTATTGTTTTCGTGCCAGTTTCACTTTGTTGTCTCCGAGCTCTGCACCTTCAAGGCGTACATTTTTATAATATTCCCGTTCGCTGTCTGAAATATAACAGCGCTCGATAAGTTTTGCATGGGATACTGCTTTTTCGCTTATAAAAATATACTGCATGCCCAGATTTGTTGCTGCAAGACAGTGCTTGCACTGCTCGTCTGTGATCTCTCCGTAAATAAATGAGTTGATGATCTGAAACATACGGTTATCTGCTATAGGGGCGATGATGTAATCGCAGTCACGTGACTGCCGTGTAAGTTCTTTTACAGTCGGGTGTTCTTTATATTCATCAAGAGCGCCTCTGTAGTATGCGATCGTCAGCATCCATTCCTGATCGACTTTGTATTTCCTGCATTTCAGATCATGGTCATCGAAACAGATATAATATACAGATGAATGATCGAATCCTGATACGAATGATACTGCCTGTTCGTAACTTTCCCCTGTATAGAAGCCAGGCCCGAAGTCATTGTTATGCCTGCCTCTGTGAATGTCTATGTCTCCGTCTATCTCGCTTTTTGAACCATGAAAAAGCAGTTTTTCATTTTTTTCAAGATCGTCTCTCCACAGCATTTCTTTAAGTTTGTTTATCTTTATATTTCTATCAAATGCAAAAGTATATACATTTGCCAGAAATTTTGCTGATGGTTTTGTTTTTCCAAGCTCATTTCTTGAAACTGTTACCTGCTCCACACCGAGTTGTCTGGCAAACTCGCTTTGGGAAAGGCCTGATATCTCCCGGATCGATTTCAGATCCTCTGCGAAATTATAGTTCATATCTGTCACCTCAAACTTATTTATACCATATTACTTAAAAAAGTTCAAGATAAACTTATTTATATTATATTACTTAAATAAGTTTTACGGAAGCCAGAATGGGGAAGATGTGGTAAAGAGCTGCCTGTCGGCTGACTGCATTTTGATAAAAGTTCCGTGCAGCGATCGAGGCGCTGCTCAATTTACTATAATGGTGTAGTTGGTATTTTTTTCTTTTCCGTTCTGCTTCAGCAGGTTGGCGTTCACCATTTTTCTGATGACTCTGGAATTTGCAGCAAATTGTGTCAATCAGGTTAGATACATCGATGTGTTTTACACGATTCGACATGATATCTTTCTGATATATTCTTCATTTTCAGAAAATGTTGTCGAAACAACAGACAGGCCTGCTGCATTGTGGTATAGTACCTGTATAACTAAAAAACGATTGTAAATGATGTGTTTTGAGATTATAATTATAATGTATACTTTGTATGCGTACAACAAAATGAATATATTCCGAACGCGGCCGCCTAAGGGTCATTCAGCCTATGGCCAAGCGTCTGTGGGTAGTACCGGAAACAGTGCTGCCTCCCGTGATTTGGAAAGGAATGATGTATCGGATATCACTCCTTCTGACCTCAGAAGGAGTTTTATTTTGATATGCGTTCCTTATTTTTGTACCCGTAGAAGATAGCATCCGCAGACGAGAAGGAGAAGAACATGAGGATATACATATGCGTCGATGACACCGATGATCTGACGAAAAGCACGAGTACCGGCAAGATAGCCGATATGATAGGCAGGGCGATAACGAAGAAATACGGCGGCAGGGTAGACAAGGGCGTTACCCGCCATCAGCTGCTGATACATGAGGATATAGAATACACCTCCCACAACAGCTCCATGTGCATGGTAATAGACATCGAAGGTGCGACAGTCGAACAGATGAAAGAGACTGCCGAGGAGGTTTTGCGTGAGAATATGGCGGAAAGTTCCGATCCGGGACTCTGCTTCTGCAGGATGGATCAGCTCAAGGAACCGCAGCTTCTCATAGCCTACGGCAAGCGTGCCCAGAAGGAAGTCATAAAGAAGGAAGAAGCATACGCCCTGGCGAAACAGATCGGTGGCACAGTACTCGAAGAATACGGCGGTACGGGCATCGGCGTCATCGGAGCTCTGGCAGGGATAGGCCTGAGACTGTCCGGCAGCGACGGAGTCTTCCGTGGAGGCAAAGGCATTGCTGAAGCCGGGGAGACGCATACTGTGGCAGAATGGAAGGAAAAGAGCAGGATAGAGCAGATAATAGATTTCGGCAGCGGCATGGTGCTGCCTGACGATACGAAGGTAACGGTGGGCGATCAGATGAAGACTTGTCTTGTGGATCACAAAGTCAGCCTGGTGTGCAAGCCGGAAGGCAGCGGCTACAGAGTCTGCAGGAAAAAAGAACTCTATGAAGGCGACCGCCGCATCACTGAATGGACGACAGCCTGCGATGATTTCCAGCAGGACAATGATATAGAAGAATGTTATGATGATACTGAAAAGGCATGTTTCAACTGCCTGTACAGGAGATGGACAGCTGACGGGTTCACATGCGTCAGAGAAAAGGCTGCGCAGGGAAGATAGTATGCAGCAGACAGGAGGTATCTTGTGACAACGGAGCACAGGAAAAACCACAATTTCATAAGGATAATCGTGCTTGTCTGTATGCCGCTGGTGTTTTTCTGCGGATGTATGTGTGTCGGAAGATTTTCCGTGAGTCCGGCAGACGTGATAAAGAGCATAGCGCAGCTTGTTACAGGCAGCGACTTCGGAGTCAGCAGTACTGTATACGGCGTAGTGGTGAACCTGCGGCTGCAGCGGGCGGTGCAGGGACTTCTGACAGGAGCCAGCCTTGCAGTAAGCGGAGCGTGTTTTCAGGGACTTTTCAGGAATCCTCTTGTTTCCAGCGGCATGCTGGGCGTATCAAACGGCGCAGGCTTCGGCGCTGCGCTTTCCATAATCATATTCAACAGCATGGTGATGACGTCGGTATTTTCCTTTGCCTTCGGTATACTGGCAGTGATACTGTCATATTTTGTTGGAAAGATCAGCGGAGGCAATCCGACTATAACGCTGGTGCTGGGCGGAACCATAGTCCAGTCCATATTCTCGGCGCTGCTGTCACTGATAAAGTATGTGGCAGACCCCTACAGCCAGCTGCCTGCCATAACTTTCTGGCTCATGGGCGGCATGGGTTCCACCGAGACGAAGACTCTCATATATTCATCGGTGCCTATGCTCATCGGTATAGCAGGCATGATGCTGATGCGCTGGCGGCTCAACGTGCTTTCCATGGGCGACAGAGAAGCCAGGACACTGGGTATCGACGTGGGGCTCAACAAGGCTGTGATAATAGCTTTCGCTACGCTGGCAACGGCAGGAGCTGTATGCGTCAGCGGCGTGGTAGGCTGGGTAGGCCTCGTGGTGCCTCATATGTGCAGGATGATAATAGGTGCGGACAACAAATGGCTGCTGCCGGCATCGGTATCTGCAGGAGCGTGCTTTATGATTTTCGTGGATACCCTGTGCAGGACAGTGACAGGTGCTGAGATACCGCTGGGTATAGTGACGGCTATCGTTGGCGGACCTTTCTTCATATATCTGCTGAAAAAGACAAAAGGGGGCGGATGGTGATATGACAGACAAAAAGATACTGGAAGTCAGAGACGCCGCCTTTTCATACGACGGCAGCAGGATGATATTCGAAAACGTAAATCTGTCGGTGGACAGAGGCGAAGTCCTTTGCATAGTAGGCCCAAACGGATGTGGAAAATCCACGCTGATAGACTGCATACTGGGACTGCAGAAGCCGGGACACGGCAGCATCTTGGCAGAAGGCAGAGACATCAGGACAATGAAAGCCAGGGAGCTGGCGGAGCATGTGGCATATGTGCCTCAGGGACACAAGACTACATTCGGGTATACGGTACTCGATGTAGTCACCATGGGCCGGACATATGCGGCAAGGATGTTTTCTCCGCCGGGAGAAAAAGAAAAGGATATCGCAAGGGACGCCCTCAGGCAGGTTGGACTTTCCGGTTTCGAAGACCGTCAGTATACGCAGCTGTCAGGAGGCGAGCTGCAGCTTGTGATAATAGCCAGGGCCGTAGCTCAGCAGTCAGGACTGCTGGTAATGGACGAACCGACGGCGCACCTGGATTTCACCCATGAGATGAGGGTCATGGAGGTCATCACGGAGCTTGTGAAGGAACGAAAACTTTCCGTGATAATGGCGACACATTTCCTGAACCAGGCCTATTATCTGGAAAATGCAGGAGTGCCGGTGAGGGTGGCTCTGGCATCAGGAAAGGGATTCGCCAGGACAGGTACGCCATCGGAGGTACTGATACCGGAGGTCCTGGAAGAGACTTTCCAGATAGTGACGGAGATAGTGACTGACCGTACAGGTCAGAGGAAATATATACTGCCGCTTTACAGGCAGAAACAGGAGTTGTAACAGATAACGGCAAAGACCGGGACGCGGGCTCAGGGTCCGGGAGGAAAAATGAGACGAACGGCAGAAAACAGGAACGGATACAGCATGAAACGTGTCCTGCCAGTGATACTGGCAGTGATGATGGCAGTATCCACATGCATAGTGATGGCAGGCTGCGACAGCGGACAGGGTGCGGACAGCACAGCGACGAAGACAGTGACAGACTGCAGCGGCAGGAAGGCGGAGGTCCCGGAGGATCCCCAGCGTGTGGCGTGCCTTTACGCTACAGCGGCGCATATGATGGCGATGCTGGACGAGCAGGACAAGATCGTGGGCTGCCCCAACGGAGTCAAGTCGGACGTGCTGATGCAGATGAAGTATCCTGAGATAACAGATACTGCAACGCCGCATCAGGAAGGCAGCATCAATACAGAGGAACTTCTGAGGACGAAGACAGATCTGGCGCTGATAAGCTACTCCCTTTCCCAGAGTCCGGGAGAGCTGGAAAAGCTTGAAGAAGCCGGCATACCGTATGCAGTCATAGATTACACGAACATGGATGAGCTGAAAAATGCTGTGGAGGTGGCAGGAGATATCTTCGGCAAAGAAGAGCAGGCCCAAAGATACAACGAGTTTTTCGACGACACCCTTGAAATGGTGGATGAGAAGCTGGCAGATGTGAGCAAAGACGACGAGCCGTCGGTCTATCATTCAGTCAACGAAGCCACAAGAACCGACCCGGAGGATTCCATCTGCGGAGAGATAATGAACAGGGCGAAGGTCCGTGACATATCAGTGGATAAAGGCACAGTGGCAGACGGCAAGAACGCCTACGTCACCCTTGAGGAGATATACAACTGGGATCCGGACGCCATGATAAACAACGAATCCTCTGTGACGGAATACATACGCAGTGATACCAAGTGGAAAGGCCTTTCGGCGGTGAAAAACAAAAAAGTCTACACCCTGCCGGTGGGGGCTACGAGATGGTGTCATCCCGGCAGCATGGAGGCTCACATGGGAGTGCTGGCGGTGGCGTATACCTTCTACCCTGAGAAGTTCAGCGGTTTCGACATGGAGAAATACGTCAGCGACTACTATAAAGAATATTTCGGGCTGGACCTGGATAAAAAGACAGTGAAAAAGATATTATCAGGTGAAGGAATGAGAGTATCAAATTCACCTGTGAAATAGGGACGGCTTCAGGAGGAAGGGCAGCGATGGAAAAAGATAAACTTATGGAAAACAACAGAGAAACACATACAAATGCAGCATCCGAGATGCAGAAGGCGTCTCAGATGATAATAAACGAGATGAAAAAAGTCATCGTCGGCAAGGACGACATACTGAAAAAAGTCCTGATGACCATACTGGCAGGAGGTCACATACTGCTGGAGGATGTGCCGGGAGTTGGAAAGACAACGCTGGCGCTGGGCCTTTCCAGGGTGCTGAACCTGGACTACAGACGTATGCAGTTCACGCCGGACACTATGGCCAGCGACATCACAGGCTTCAGCGTCTACAACAGGGAGACAGGCGGTCTGGAATACAAGCCGGGAGCAGCGCTGTGCAATCTTTTCCTGGCTGACGAGATAAACAGGACTTCCGCCAAGACACAGGCGGCGCTGCTGGAAGTAATGGAAGAGGGCGGCGTCACCGTGGACGGGATCACTCACAGGACGCCGGATCCGTTCATATGTATAGCGACGCAGAACCCGCTGAGCAGCGCAGGCACGCAGAAACTGCCGGATTCGCAGCTGGACAGGTTCATGGTGAGACTTTCCATGGGATATCCTGATCTTGAGAGCCAGGTGGACATCATCAGGCAGAGGCAGGGCAGGAACCCTGTGGATACTGTGAGACCGCTGGCGGGAGCATCACACATCAGGACAATGAAACAGGTGGCTGAGCATGTGAAGATAAAGGACGAAGTTATCATGTATGCGGCAAAGCTCTGTGAAGCTACGAGATCTGCTGAGGCGGTGGAGCAGGGGGCAAGTCCCCGTGCGGTGTTGGCGCTGGTGCAGATGGCAAAGGCTTCGGCACTGATGGACGGCAGGGATTATGTGATACCTCAGGATATCAGCAGCGTGTTCATCGATGTGTGCGCCCACAGGCTGGTGCTCACCGCCAGGGCAAGGATACGCAAGGAGACCGAGGCTGACGTGCTGAAAAAGATACTCAGCGATGTGAAACCTCCTGCTGTGGCAGAGGGGAAGGCGGAGTAGGATGGCAGGCAACCGTGTGTTCTACATACTGCTGCTTTTCGCTGCCGCAGGGATATATATATTCACGAATACTTATTATACGCTGCTGCTGCTGGCACTTACTGTTATACTGCCGCTGATATCTCTTGTGCTGATGCTGATTTCGGCAAAGGGAGTCAGCATATCGGCAGATATACCGGCTTCATGCGAGAAACAGAATGCAGTTTTCAGATACAGCATAAAAAACAGCAGCAGGCTGCCTGCTGCCATGATAACTTTCGAAGTAAAATTTGAGAACCAGCTGACAGGCGCTGTGCGCAGCAGGAAAGTATCTGCAGCGGCAGGAGGCAGGAAAAGCATAAGTGCAGATCTGAAACTCACCGGCGCCAGAGCAGGCCTGGTCATCGTGGAGACACGAAAGATACGGGTACATGATGCGCTGGGGCTATTCACAGTTGGAAAAAAGGATCTGGCTCCTCAGGAATGTGCCGTATATCCGGAGTTCAGGGATGTGCTGGTCAGCATGGAGCGGCCTATAGAGACCATGGGGGACAGCAGGCGCTATGCTCCGGAAAAGCCCGGAAGCGATGTCAGCGAGCTGTTTGCCGTCAGGGAATACGTTCCCGGAGACGAAGTCCGCAAGATACACTGGAAACTTTCATCCAAGCTGGACAGGACCATACTAAGGGAGTTCAGCCTGCCGCTGAATTTTTCGGTGATACTGATGCTGGATATGACAAGGGGCGACGAGGAGATAACAGACGCCCAGCTGGAACTGTTCTTCTCTCTTTCCAGAGGGATGTTAGAGCAGGGTATCGACCACAATATGGCGTGGTTCGATGCAGGAGAAGACATGTTCCATATATGCGAGATAACAGGATTCGAGGAATTCGAACTTGCTGCAGCCGGGATGCTGCAGTGCTACGCCGGCGACAAGCCGGATGCGGCGCTGGGATACTACATGGAAAGTCAGTACAGGAATCCCAGGACTACGCTTGTCTATCTGACGAGCTGTCCCGACGAAGGGACCATCGCTGAGATCAGCGTATCTCAGCCTGTGAGGACGATACACGTCTGTCACAGCGCTGACGGGAAGGCTGAAGACAGCGGTATCATGCAGGTGACTGCAGAAGAGATACGAAACGGTATGCCGGAGATCATCGTGTGACGACGGCAGACCCGGTATCATTGATTATATATGAACAGGAAAAAATATGGATCTTATCGGGAAAAGAAAAATCAATACATCTATGGATCTGAAACAGGTGACAGACGATACGCCGGAGAAAACAGGACGCAGGATAGCTTTCGAGCTTGTCCTGATACTTTCTCTGTCGGTGGGATGCTGGTCCACCTTCTTTTCCATGTTTCCGGATCCTGTGGGCCGGGGGCTTACTCTTGCCCTTGTAACAGGTCTTCCGGTGATCCTTTACATATGCTGCCGGAGCAGGTTCCTCAGCAGGTTCCTGGCGTTTTACGTGTTCGCATTCACGGCAGTTTTCTTTATGATATTCTACGACAAGGTATGGAACGGCATGCTGGTGATGGTGAACATCATCATCGAGGTGCTTAACGATCAGATGGCAGCGGGGCTGGTGCCTTTTGACATGACAGGCGATCCGGACGGATGGAGCAGTGATGTCTTCATGGCGATGATACCGGTGATGCTGCTGGTTTCCATGGCTGTCGTTTACAGTGTATTCCACAAAGAGCCACTGGCAGGTTTTGCAATGACACTCATTCCGGTGCTTACCGGTTTCCTCCTTTGTGTGCAGCCTGCCGTATGGCTGGTTGTTTTACTGCTGCTGAGCTGGACGGTGCTGTTCGTCCTCTCGGCAGTGGATAAACCCGTGAGCAGGAAAAAGAACAGACCTCTGTATATACAGAGCAGCAGGCGTTCAGGTCTGCCTTATCTTTTCGCAGGGATCATCATGGCATTGCTGCTGAGCTACGTTCTTATCTTCTCGGACAGTGACTACAGACCGCCGGAGAGCATCGATGCGGCAAAGGACAGGATCGTGGCGCTGGAGGAGCATCTGCGGTATGACAAGCTGAGAGGTGACGAGACGGATCATCTTTCGAGAGGTGATCTTACGGACACCCATCCGCTGGCATATACCGAAGCACCGGTGCTGAGCCTGAAAATGGACATGCCCACATCCATGTATCTGAGAGGTTTCGCAGGAGGTTCTTTCCACGACGGCAAATGGAGCGAGGAAGAAGAGGGCGCATATTCCGGCGAATATACAGGCATGACGGAGTGGCTGGCGCAGCAGGGCTTCTGGCCCTGGATGCAGCAGGACAGGCTCTACCGTATGTCGAAGGACTACGATTATGTAAAGGTCCAGGTGGAGAATGTCAACGGCAGCAGCAGATATATATATCTGCCATATGAGGCTGCCATGACAGGAGACACGCTGGCTTCGAATGTGAAATATATCAGGGACTACGGAGCCTATGCAAAGGGACTCACGGGACAGAGAAACTATACTTTCAGGACTTTCCTCATCAGGAAAGGTCTGGAGGATTACAGTGAGAGCGGTATATCAGACTGGCTTACAGAGCTGAAACAGAGCAGCGAGTGGGACGACTATGCACAGAGCGAAGCCGTGTACCGCAGGTTTGTCTATGATACTTATCTTTTCATGGACGACGATGACATGAAAGCCATAGAAAAGACCGGTTCAGAGCGCAGGCTGGGCAGGACAGTGAGTTTCGTACTCAGCGACATACGCAAGATGTTCGATGACGAGTATGAATATGATACGGAGTACAGCGGAGCGCCGAAAGGAAAGGACGAGCTTTCGTATTTCCTTGAGGAAAGCCACACAGGAAATGATATGCACTTTGCCACGGCAGCGGCACTGATGTTCAGAGCTGCAGGCATACCGGCAAGATATGCGGAAGGCTACTATCTGTCGCCGGAATATGTCAAGCTGCTGACGGAGATGGATACCGTGCGTGTGGATGTGCCGGATTCCCTTTCCCACAGCTGGGTGGAAATCTACATAGATGAAATAGGCTGGTTCCCGGTGGAGGTGGTGCCGGGCTTCTACGATATGCAGAAGCAGATGACCACAGATACCGAGGAAAATGAGAAGATACAGGAAGACAAGACGAAAAACTACGAAGATGAGAAGCCTGAAGACAGTGATGACGACAACAAAAAGACCAATGAAAAGAAAAAACTGGATCCGAAGATCTTTATACCGGCAGGGATACTGCTGCTGATAATACTTTACGAGCTCATCGGAAGACGGTACGCAGCCCGCAGGGAAAAGAAACTGAAGGAAGGCAGAGATACAGGAGCCGTATATGCACGCTACAGATACTTCGAAAAGATAATGAAGGCTGCCGGTCATCCTGTGGCTTCAGATCCATATGACAATGCAGCGGATATCGACGATGCTGCAGGCGAGGCCATGACGGCATCCGGCATGGGATACATGCAGATGCTGAGACTTGTGAATGCAGTGCGGTTCGGCGATGCTGAGATGACTGCAGAGGAGCATGAAAAAATGGCAGACTGCATATTCGCTGCAGCCCGCCATGTATACAGCAGTTCAGGCAGGATGAAGAGATTCTTCCTGAAATTCATCGTCTTTTACGTCTGAGCAGGATGAATACTGCGGTGAATACTATGATGAGCAGGACGACTGCTGCTGCGGCTATACGTGCGATGGAAGCTGTATCCATGCCCTTGTCTTCTGACGGATCGTCCAGATCAGACACGTTGACAGGGACTGAATCGGCAGTCTCGCCGTAAGCCGTTTCATAGGTCACGGTGTTGAAATCGCCAAGCTTTTTCAGGATGGCGTTTTCTTCCGAAGTGGCTTTCGTGCCTGTGGTGAAAGTGATGGTGTGGGCGTTGTCTATCACCATGCCGTTCTTGGCAGTGATCTTGTTGTCCACGCTGATGCGGTAGCTGGTTTCGGGAGCAAGTTTCTCCTTGGGCGTGATGAAGACCTGCTTCTTGTAATCCTGCTGCAGCTGAGTGTCGGGGAAGGTGAGCTTTATAGGCACAGCTTCACCGCCTTCTTCGGTGAGATGGAAACATTTCTTGTTGTTGGCGAGGACTGTGATATTGGATACGTTCTTGTTGAAATCAAGCTGTATCACAGGATCCAGCGGTACGCCGGTATCGCCGTCTTTCACAGACGAGCTGACAAGAGTGAGCGGTATATTGCGGTTTTTTCCATTGCCGCTGCCATCGCCATTGCCTCCACCTGTACCGTCGCCGTCTTCAGCGAATGCAAGGCCTGCGGATGCGGTGAAAAACAAAAGGCAAATCGTCAGTATGATGACGGCTGTTCTTGAAACCGGGCTGTTCTGGTGCTTTGAAAGGCACCGGTGAGCATAAAACATGATATATATCTCCTTTGCTTCGATATAACAATGATACGATAAATCGATAAATCAGGCAAGGGCAAAACTGAGATGAGGAAACGATTATGAAACGCACAGGATGTACAGTAAGAAGGATACTGACAGCACTGCTGATGACGGCAGTGATATTTTCCGGCACCGTGCAGTGTTTTGCAGACGTATGGGAGTTCGGAACCAGCGGTAAGGGCAGGAACCCGTTTACCCCAAGAGGATATCTTGTGGATACCGACAACGGCCAGCACTGGCTCAGCAATATGTACAACAACAGCGGATCCGTCATAAGATACAGCGGAGTACGCAATGGTGTGGATTATCTGGAAGCGAAGAAAAGCGACGGTTCGAATTATACGTTCTACGCAATGACTGACCGCAACCCCTACACCAGCAAGAAAGACTGGATCGCATATGGCAAAAAGTACATGTTCGCATACAAGGATGGTGTGCGTATCAGCAACTTTACCGATTACATACAGACTCCTGCAAGACGGGGAGACAAGGTGGATCCTTCCGGCAACGGTACATGCTGGGTGTTTCCGATAGAGGGCTTCGAGCTGGAACCCGGCAGCCTGTACGAGTTCGGTTTCCTGCGGGGAATGCAGGCCAACAACGGCATAACGCTGGTGCTGGCAAAAAACGATAAAGGTGATTACACCGGGTACATACAGCAGACAAGCAGCGGTCTGACCTCGGAAGAAAAGGCCCGCTACAACAGCGAGAAGGACAAGGAGTTCGAGTTTATTTCCAGCTGGAAGAAAAAAGACAACGATGGCGGTTTTACTGTGAATACGGTGCCGATGCGGTTTTCCGTACAGACATATGCGGATATAAGCAAGTGGAAGGACGCCTCGAAAAACGCCCATGAATTCCTGGATTCAGTAACTGACAAGGATTTCAGGGAGGGGAAGTACAAGCGCCAGAACATAAAGAATCTCACGGCACTCCTTGAGGAGTATGACAGGACGGCTAAGAAGGAAGTGCGCAAGATGCTCCAGAGTGCAGCGGACAGAAAGATGAAGTCTATGATAGGCGAGCTCAACGCCATGCTGAAAAAAGCGAAGAGCGACAAACCTCAGCCGGCGGATATGGACAAACTTGAGAAGACTCTCGATGAAGCAAAAAAGCTCTACGAAAAAACCAGTGTCAACGTTGGAAACGATGTGGGACAGTACGGCAGGATCGAGGTGGAAAACCTGGGCGAAGAAATAAAGAAAGCTGAGAAACTTGACAAATATAACACTCAGAACGAGATAAACTCTCAGGTAAGTGCTTTGGAGGATGCCATGACAGATGTCAGAGCTTCCAGGGTCATGAAGGATCAGATACCATTCTATGACAAGGTCACAGGTATATACGTTGTTGCGCCTGCAGACAGTCTGCCGGAAAACACGAAGATGATCGTCAGGGTCATGGGAAGAGAGACAGATGAATATGCAGCTGCGAGGAAACATCTCAGCAAGTCGGAGCAGAAGGCGGTGTACTACGCCATGGCTTTTTACGATGGCGATCAGAAGATCGATCCGGATGAATCTGTGCGTGTGGAGATGCCGGTGAGCGACGATATCAGGGAAAGCACCAGCAGGGTATACAGTGTGTCCTCCGGGGGCTCTCTGAAAAAGATAGAAACTGCCAGCGCCAACGGCACGAAGATATTCAAAACAGAAAAACTGGGAGACTTCGTGATGGCAGGCAGCACGGCTTCAGAAGCCGACAAGCAGAAAACTCGCGGAGAGCGCATGAAGAAACTGATGGCTCAGAAAAACGACAGACAGGCAGACAACAAGCAGAACAAGCTGATGAAGGATAAAAAGAAAAAAGAACAGTTCAAGGATCCTGTTGACAAGCTCCTGAAGCGCAGCGCTGTCAACGCCACATTCAGCAATGATGTGAAACGTGAAAGCAGTCCTGCAGTGCTGATATTCGTGGCGGCAGCAATAGCGGCGATAGCGGTGATGCTGGGGATAAGAGGTTTGATCGACAGGAAACGGAATGGAGAAAGCGATGAAATATGATGTGGTCGTCATAGGCGCAGGCATACTTGGGTGCCTGACGGCGAGAGAACTTGCCAGATACAGACTGGACATACTTGTAATAGACAAGGAGTCGGATATAGGAGAGGGCGCTACGAAAGCCAATTCGGGAGTCCTCTATGCAGGATTCCACCCACGCGGAGGCAGTCTCAAGGGGATCTCATGTGCCAGAGGCAACAGGATGCATGAGGAGCTGTGCCGGGAACTGGACGTACCTGTATCATATACAGGCTCACTGTTCGTGGCTTTTCATGATGAGGGACTCGAAGCTGTCAGGGACAAGATGAAAAAAGGTGAGAAAAACGGCGTGCCGGGCATGAAGATGATATCCGGCGATGAGGCAAGGGCTATAGAACCGATGCTTTCTGAGCGTGTCATCGGAGCCATGTACGCACCGACTACGGGGATAATATCGCCATTCAGGCTGGTGCTGCATACGGCCTACAATGCAGCTGAGAACGGCGTGGAGTTCAGGTTCGGGACATTTGCAGAAGATATAGAGACACTGGATGACGGAACATACCGCATACATACAGACAAGGGTATCGTCGATGCACGATGCGTCGTGAACGTGTCAGGAGAAGGGGCTGCTGCTGTGGAGCATTTCGTCAGGCCAAGGGATCTTGTGATAAAGCCGAAGCGGGGCGAGTACATGGTATTCGACACGCCGTCGCCCATAAGCCATGTGATATACCAGGCACAGGAAAACGACGAGAAAGGTACGCTGCTGGCGCCTACCGTGGACGGCAACATGCTGGTGGGCCCCACATCATACGGCGTGCCGGGATATGAAAGGACGGAGACTTCGCAGAAAGGCGTGGACCATCTTGTGAGAGTGGCGAAGAAAGTACTGCCGGAGCTGGAGCTGGGCAATGTCATAGCAGGATTTGCAGGCATACGTGCCAATATAGAGAACCTGCCGAAAGAGGAGAAGGATTTCATCGTCAGGGAAAGCGCTCCGGGATTCATCAGCACCCTCGGCATAAAGAATCCGGGAATGACAGCTTCTCCGTATCTGACTGACATGATCGTGGGACTGCTGAAGGAGTCAGGGCTTCCTATGGAAAAGAACGAGTCTTTCGATCCTGTATACCGTGCAAAGCCGCTGTTCCTGAAAGCTCCTGCACAGATACAGAAACAGATGATAGCGGAAAATGCTGCATACGGCAACGCAGTGTGCCGGTGTGAAGGTGTGACAGAAGGAGATATAGTGTCGGCGCTGAAAGCTCCGCTGCCGCCCCATGACCTGAACGGATTGAAAAAACGTCTGAGAACAGGCATGGGACGGTGCCAGGGCGGTTTCTGCACACCGCAGATAATAGAGATACTCTGCAGGGAATGGAACACATCGCCGGAGAAGATCTTCAAGAGCGGTGAAGGCAGCATGTTTGTGAAAGGGAGGCTGAGACCATGAAACTGGCAGTGATAGGAGGCGGACCGGCAGGAATGGCTGCAGCAGTGTCCGCCAGGGAAAAGGGTATCGGAGATGTTGTTCTTATCGAGCGTCACGATTATCTGGGAGGCGTGCTGCCCCAGTGTATACACACAGGTTTTGGCACGCAGCTTTACGATAAGGATTATACAGGAGGCGAATATGCATGGCTGTGGGCAGAGAAGACCGCTGATGCAGGAGTCCGGGTGATGACTTCTGCCACGGTGCTGTCTGTGGACAGGGCGGATGCCGGCAGTGCAGGTCCAGAGACCACGGCTATGAGTGCAGACGGAGAGACTTCAGCAGACACCTCATGCAAATATCAGATGCAGCAGGGAAAATCTGCCGGGCAGGCAGGTGGAAGTACGGCATGTCCGGAGATTTCTGGTGACAGGCCAAAGTGGCATATAAAATGCGTCAGTTCAGTTACAGGAGCTGCAGACATATATGCAGACGCTGTGATAGTTGCGACAGGGTGCAGGGAACGGACGCTGCCTCAGATGCTGATACCCGGCAGCAGACCGGCAGGCGTATTCACTGCAGGCTCGGCGCAGCTGATGATGAACATGAAAAACTACCTTCCCGGCAGGAGCGCAGTGATACTGGGCTCAGGAGATATCGGCCTTATCATGGCAAGGCGCATGACTCTTGAGGGCATCAGAGTGAAAATGATACTGGGGCAGGAAGCAACAGGTCTTGCACGCAATATAATACAGTGCGTCGAAGATTTCGATATACCAATGAGATACGGATGGACTCTTGTGTCCACCCACGGATACAAGCGCCTCAAAGGCGTGACCATAGCGCCCTTCGGAGAAGACGGCAGACCGGATATGGATCGCAGGGAATACATACCATGCGATACGCTGCTGGTGGCAGCAGGGCTGATACCTGAGCTTGAAGTGATACAAGGATATACTGCAGAAGGTGCAGGGAACGGACTTTTCGTATGTGGCAACGCCAGCGGAGT
>CAKQNZ010000028.1 GCA_934255435.1 uncultured Clostridia bacterium
GATGTAGACCGGTCGGCAGCTGTGGACAGCAAAGGCCGTGAGATATCAAGGAATGGTATCGTGGCAATGGCAGCGGCACTGGTGGCTGAGGAGCACCCGGGGACTACTGTAGTCACCGACAGCATCACAAGCAGACAGCTCACAGGATTCCTTGAGGACGGGCTGGGACTGAAACACCTGCGTTTCAAACGTGGATACAGGAACGTCATCAGCAAGGCTATAGAGCTGAACCAGCAGGGTATCGACTGCCAGCTGGCGATAGAGACCTCAGGACACGCAGCTCTCAAAGAAAACTACTTCCTGGATGATGGCGCATATCTTGCTGCGAAGATAGTGATAAAAGCGGCTAAACTCCATGCAGACGGCATCATGATAGACAGTGTCATAGATGCTCTTGAAGAACCTGCAGATGAGAAAGAAGTCAGGATACCAGTCAGATGCGAGGATTTTGCAGGATATGGAGACCGCATCCTGTCAGAGCTGGCAGACTACGTCAGAGAAACAGAAGGTATGACGCTGGCAGAGCCTAATTATGAAGGGGTCCGCATAGAATTTCCTGACGGCTGGTGTCTGCTCAGAAAGTCGCTTCACGATCCGATACTGCCTATGAATATCGCTTCCGATCAGCCGGAGGGATGCAGCAGTATCCTTGAGATCATGGCAGCTTTCCTTTCAGAATATGATGATCTGGATCTGTCAGTGATAAGATAGGAAGGCATTGCTATGATAAATAAAAAAGCACATTACGTCACCTGCGGACAGATGAGATTGCTGGAACGCAGAGCTGATGCAAGCGGACTGTCATATTACGAAATGATGGAAAACGCAGGTACTGGTGCAGCGGCAGTAATACTGGACAGGATGAAGAACATTTCAGAAACTGATACTGCATACGGCAGCTTTGCCGAGAGCGCCGGAAGCCTGACTGATGCAGCTGTTGCCGAAAGTTCTCAGATGATGGGTGATGCCGGTAAAGACAGTGTCACTCTCTGTGATGCCAGTCGCACCGGCAGGGTATATGACGCCGGGGACAGACTTTCAGTACTGATGTTCTGTGGCAAGGGCAATAACGGAGGCGATGGGTTCGTCATGGCCCGTGTGTTTCACGAACATGGCTGTGATGTGACAGTAGTTCTGGTAGACGGCAGGCCTGTGACGCCTGATGCATCGACAAATTTCAAGCTTATTGCTGATATGGACATAACTGTTCTCGATATGACTGAAGACGACAGGGCGATGTTCAAGCTGACTGATACGCCGGACATCATAGTCGATGCCATTTACGGCACGGGATTTTCAGGCAGGCTGAAGGGCAACGGTCTGAAAGCATCTATATTTATCGCAATGTACAGATCCAAAGAAAATGCACCGGCAGTATTCGCTGTGGACATACCGTCAGGTGCAGGCGGTGACGTAACCCTGCTTCGTGATATTGACGACAACTGTGTTACAGCAGATGTGACTCTGACATTCCATGCCAGAAAACCTGTACATATGCAGTATTTTGCAAAAGATTTCTGCGGTGAGATAATAGTGGTGGATATCGGCATAGACGAGGATAAACTATGGAATCCGGATGTTTAAAGATACAGGTAAAAATAAAAAACAGCAAAACAAAAGGACGGGAACGCTTCAGAAAGCACCGTCCTTTATAGTATGCACATATCCTGCTGGAGGAAAACTCCCGCCTGTGATCTCTCAGAAGGATCTGCAGTCTGCTGACGGCTTCACAGCCTGCCGGCAGATCAGCGGTCTTTTTCCTGTTTTTTTATCTGCTGCCAGAGCTCAAGACTTTCTTCGGCGCTTGAGACGCTTACATCGCCAAATACGTGTGGATGTCTTCTTATCATTTTCTCAGATATACCCTGTATCACATCATCGATGGTGAAACGGCCTTCCTCGGCAGCTATCTGCGCATGCATCACTACCTGCAGCAGCAGGTCGCCCAGCTCTTCGCAGAGGTTTGCGTCATCTCTGTTGTCTATGGCCGCTATGACTTCGCCGGACTCCTCAGTGAGGCACTCCTTCAGGCTTTCGTGGGTCTGCTTGATGTCCCACGGACATCCGCCGGGGCTTCTCAGTATATCTGTGATCCTTACCAGATCGCTGAAATCATACTTTTCATCCCTGGCGTCTACGCTGTACCTTGCTTTTTCATTATCTTTCATCCCTGTCGCCTCCGTTCATATTTCCCATACTGTAACCGTTGAGATCAAGGGCTGCGAATCTGAATCCGCAGGATTTGATCCCTTTGCTGACTTCATCCATGAATTTTTCATCGAAGAATTTTTTTCTGTCCTGGGGCAGGACTTCGATACGTGCCGTATCGCCGTGATGTCTCACCCTCAGCTGGCGGAATCCCAGACTGCGCAGATACTTCTCTGCATCATATACAGCTTTGAGCTTTTCTGCAGTTATCTTTTCTCCGTATGGGATGCGGGATGCAAGACATGCAAAGGCAGGCTTTTCCCATATCGGCATCATTTCTCCCGAAGGTGTTTCGATCATGAAACTGTCTGCGATGGCTTTGTCTTCTTCGGCAAGGTTATGGAGCGCCTGGCGTATCTCCTGTTTCGTCAGACCGGCCTCTTTAAGGGGACTGGATACGCCAAGCTCCTGAAGGGCTCGGTGCCCCGGCCTGTAGTCGTCCATATCACTGAGATTGGTGCCGTCTGCAAGGACGCTGCATGTCATCTGAGCACGCTGCGTCAGTTGTGAAAATATTGCTTTCTTGCAGTGGTAGCATCTGTCCGGAGGGTTGTCCTCGATGACCGGGATGATGAAATCCACATTAAGGACCTTATGGCTTATCCCCAGTTTCTCACAGAACCGGCGGGCGTATTCGATCTCGTCCGGTGCGAAATGCGGTCCTGAGGCTGTCAGTGCTGCGATGCGGTCGTCTCCCCAGAGTTTATGTGCAAAGGATGTCAGGAATATGCTGTCCACTCCGCCGGAGAGCGCTACCAGCATCCGGTCATATCCGTGCAGTATATCCTTCAGTTTTTCAAGTTTCTGTTCAAGTGTGATTTTTTCTGTCATATATCTTCCCTCCTTTCTGGTATCAGGCCTGCGTCAGCTTAGCTTGCTGCTGTTCTTTGCAGGCATCTGTGCTGCCAGTATGGCTGCGAACATTATCACGCAGCCGATGGTCTCTCTGAGCGACATGCTTTCTCCGAGTATTATCATTCCTGCAATGACTGCGAACACCGATTCCAGACAGAGTATCATAGACGCCACAGTAGGATCTGTATCTGCCTGTGCTACGATCTGAAGTGTGTAGCCGACTCCACAGGAAAGGACGCCGGAATAGAGTATCGGTATCCAGACATCCAGAAGCTGGCTGAAGGACGGGATATCATAACCCAGAAGTGGATCCAGCGGTAACATCAGTATCACAGCGATAATGCCAGCGACGAAGAACTGTATGCATGAAAGCCTGACCCCGTCCACTTTCGGTGAGAAATGATCGATCAGAAGTATATGTACTGCAAAGCATACGGCACACGCCAGCACGATCAGGTCGCCTTTGTTGATGCTGCCTGTGCCGCCAGATGCAGGCATGCAGAGCAGATAAAGTCCGATGGCGGAAGCCAGCACGCAGAGCCATATCAGAGGCCGCACCTTTTTTCTGAGGACAAGGCCCATCACAGGTACAAGGACGACATAAAGCGCTGTTATGAATCCTGCTTTGCCTGCTGTGGTGTATATCATGCCGATCTGCTGCAGCATACCTGCAATGCAAAGCACTATACCGCAGCTGACGCCACCTTTGATAAGCGTCCTGCGCTGCATCGCCTTATCTTCAGGTGCAGTGCTGTCAGCCTCACATTCAGCAGCAGTGCTGTTATTTTTGACCCTGCCCATGATGAAGATCAGCAGGAGCAGGGAAAGTCCTGCGATGATAGTCCGTATGCCGTTGAATGCAAAGGGGCCGATAAACTCCACACCGCTTTTCTGCGCTACGAATGAACTTCCCCAGATCATGGCAGTCAGAAGCAGCATCAGGTCGCCTTTAATTTTTTTGCTCATTTATGTCACTCTCTCTTCCGTTGTTTGGTAAAATGCTGCGGCTTTTCGGCCTGCAGCATACATAATATATTGTAGTGGCACATCTGCAGCGTTTCAAGTCTTTGTTTTGATTATTTTTCCTGTCCTGATACTGTCTTTTAGTATAAAGATATTGTAAACGATTTCATGAGATTATATAATTACTGTATATGAAGAAATTTTATATTGCAACGATGGGAACTGACTTTCAGAAGTATGTGAAAGCAAACGGTACAGGCATAGAGCTGGACCAGTTCTGCATGGCTGAAAATCTCGAAGTCGGCAGCTTTGAAAGGACTGCAGATGAGATAAGAAAGCTTATGGGGGAGACAGGTCTTTCAGGCAGCGATATGGTGCTGCATGCACCTTTCAGCGAGCTGTTTCCGGCAGCGATAGACCCGGAGGCTCTGAAACTTGCTGAAAAGCGTATGGCACAGGCGTACGATGCCTGCAGAGCGTTTGATATAAAGAAAATGGTGGTACACTCAGGATACATCCCTGATGTATATTTTAAATCATGGCAGACGGAGCGGTCGGTACTGTTCTGGACAGAGTTCATGAAAGACAAGCCGGAGGATTTCCGGCTCTGTATAGAAAATGTCATGGACGATGAACCGTACATGATGCGTGATATGATGGAGGGCATAAGGCAGCACAGCGGTTTTTCGAATATCGGCATATGTCTGGATACAGGACACGCCAACTGTGTCAGCGATGTGGATGTGACGGACTGGATAGAGGTCCTTAGTCCGTATATCAGCCATTTCCATATACACAACAATGATGGAGCACATGATCAGCACGCTTCCTTCGAACAGGGGACGATGGATATGGCTCAGGTGCTGGAGACAGCACAGAGACTGTGCAGCCCGGACATTACATATACAGTCGAAGTCATGGAGTGCGGCAGAGCTGTGGAATGGCTCAGGGTCGCAGGCTGGCTTTGATTAGAGAAACAGGGAGGTTCAGTATGACTGAAGATACGAAAAAATACATCAAAAATGCAGAAGATCTGCCGGAAACTGCAGAGACAGAGGTCCTGCCTGATATGGACGATGAGGCAGCAGCAGCAGGTGGGCTGGCTGTACCGGTGCCTGCTGCTGCAAATGATGACGCCCCGGAGGCTGAGGTCAAAGCGGCAGATTCCATAGAAAACTACGGATACGAGGATGTGCCGGGCAGCGATATAGCCGGCTTTGAAGAGCTGGCGGAGTTCGGCGAGATATCGGAGCCCGAAAACGCTCAGGAACAGAGACTTTTCAGACTGATGGACGAGATACAGAAGGTGGACAGGAATGCTATGATAGAAGCGCTGGAACGTCAGGAGAAACTTGCAAAACCGCCGGGAAGTCTTGGAGGTCTTGAAGAGATCGCTGTCAGGATGGCCGGCATCACAGGCAGTGTGAGAAACAGTATCGACAGATCGTGCGTAGTTGTGATGTGCGCTGACAACGGCGTTGCCGAGGAAGGCGTTTCATCTGCTCCGCAGTCGGTGACAAGGGCGCAGACGATAAACCTTGCAAAACGTATCACCGGAGCCGGAGTGCTGGCGGAAAGTTTCGGCAGCGATATGCTGGTAGTCGATATGGGCGTGAAAGATCCGATACCGGAGGAGCTTTATACCGATGAACCGCTGAAAGATACACGGAAAATAGTCAACAGAAGGCTGAGAGCAGGTACATCAAATATTTCAGAGGGTCCTGCCATGACACTGGATGAAGTCATCGTGAGCATCATGACAGGCATTGAAATGGCAGATGCAGTTAGTGAAGCGGGATTCGACATAGCAGGCGTGGGTGAGATGGGTATCGGCAATACTACTACAAGTGCTGCAGTCCTGTCTGCGATAACAGGTCTGGATAGCAGCGAGACATGTGGCAGAGGCGGTGGTATCATCGATGAAAGCTTTGCAAGGAAAAAAGAGATCGTCGATGCTGTATCTGAAAAATACAGGACTCCGGACAGGGAGAAAGAGCTTTACAGCCTTGAGGATATAAGGCATACAGTACTTGAAATACTGGCAGACATGGGCGGTTTCGATATATGCGCCATGGCAGGTGTGTTCATCGGGGCAGCCAGGAACAGGATGCCTGTTGTCATAGATGGATATATCTCTGCAGTAGCTGCGCTGGTGGCATATATGCTGGCGCCGGATTCAGTAGACTATATGTTCGCATCACATCAGTCATGGGAAAAAGGCTACAGCCACGCCGTCAAGGCACTGGGACTCAGTCCGTTCCTGGCTCTGAACATGCGCCTTGGAGAGGGAAGCGGCTGTCCTGCAGCCTTCGATATCATAAGGGGTGCCTGTGACGTTATGAACAGGATGGCGACGTTCGAAGAGGCGGACATAAATGACAGCTATCTCAGCGAGATAAGAGAGGCGGACTGTTTTTAGATGAATGTTTTAATAAGCGGCGGATGTAAGAACGGCAAGTCGTATTACGCCCAGCACTGTGCGAAAGATCAGGCTGATGCATCGGGAAAGCCGCTTTATTATATAGCTACGATGATACCTCATGACGAGGAGGATCATGCACGGATAAAACGCCATGTTTCAGAGCGTGAAGGCTGGGGCTTCAAAACTCTTGAGTGCGGCAGGCATATAACAGATATCCTGAAAGACAGCAGCACAGACAGCAGTGGAGTCTTCCTGCTGGACAGCGTCACAGCGCTGCTCAGCAACGAGATGTTCGATGACGATGGCAATTACGATGATTCTGCAGCACAGCGTGTCAGGGATGAACTGGTGGCTTTTGCAAAGGCTGCCGGCAGTACGATATTCGTATCAGACAATATATTCAGCGATGCGCAGCAGTATACCGGCACTGTGGAGGCATACCGCAGAGGTCTGGCAGATGCAGACAGGGCGCTGGCAGCTGTCTGCGACAGAGTCGTGGAGATAACAGCCGGAATGGAGGAAATCTGGAAATGAAATATATAAGAGGGTTCCTCATGGCATGGGGCTGTTTCTGCAGGATACCGTGTCCCTACAGGAAATGGGACGATGACGACAGGTATGCTATGCTGAGCATGTTCCCGCTGGTGGGTCTTTTCCTGGGGGTGCTGATATGCATCGCCTGGAAGCTGCTTGTTCTGCTGGGCGCAGGATATATGCTGCGGGGTGGTCTTTTGACTGCACTGTACTTCTGGATGACCGGGTACATACATCTTGACGGATTCATGGACTGCAGCGATGCACTGCTTTCAAGGAGACCTATGGAGGAAAAGCAGCGCATACTCAAGGACTCCCATGTAGGCGCATTCGCAGTAGTATCCCTTGTGTTTATGGTGCTTGTATTCACAGCAGCCATGTCACAGCTGACAGAGACGTTTTCCCTGCCTGAGGCTGCAGTGATGTGTGTCATTTTCATGGTGTCCCGTGAGATGGCGGCATATGACGTAATCAACAGGAAACCTATGGCCGAAAGCCAGTACAGAAATCTGTCTTCCCACAGCGCCAATGAGAAAGGACTGGCAGGGATCGTGGCAGTGAGTGCAGCTGCAGTTGTGTTATTTGTATTTGCTTTCGTTTCATCAGCCGGTCAGCTGACGGTGCTGGAGCTTTTCCTTTACATATGGGTGGTGCTGGTGCAGGCTGCCGTATGCAATGTCACGGGCAGGAAACTGCGCAGCGAGCTTGGCGGCATGAGCGGAGATGTTTCAGGATATATGACAGTCACAGGTGAACTGACAGGTGTGGTACTGATTGCGCTGACGTCAGGGATATGACAGATATGGAGCAGATGTGATACTTGTTTACGGAGGTGCATATCAGGGCAAGCTTGAATATGCAAAAGCAAATTTTGATATAAAGGATATATGTGACTGCAGTGGTGGCGATATGCCTGACTTTTCGGCAGACGCCGTATACGGTCTGGACGGATTCGTGCTGCAGTGCGCCGGAGAAGGCAGGGAGGCAGCGGACTGTTTCCGCAGCAGCCGCAGGCTCTGGCAGGATAAGGTACTGATAATGACAGACGTATCGCAGGGACTGGTGCCGATGTCGGCTCTGCAGCGCAGTTTCCGTGAAATGAATGGAAGGCTGATGCTGTATCTGGCCTCAGAGGCTGAACAGGTCCACAGGGTTTTCTGCGGTATCGGAAAGCGAGTGAAGTGAATGAAATCGACTATTTGCCTGATAAGGCACGGGCTGACTGAGGGCAATCTCAGGAGGCTGTACTACGGAGCAACTGATATACCTCTTTCGGAAACCGGAGTTGCGGAGCTGGGGAAGCTTGCAGCGGCAGGGATATATCCGCAGGCAGAGGATGCTGAGTTCTATACGACAGGTATGGTAAGGACCGAGCAGACGCTGCAGCTGATATACGGAACCCGTGAGCACAAGGTACTGCCGCTGTTGAAGGAGATCGACTTCGGGGATTTTGAAATGAGAAGCTACGAAGAGATGAAGGACGATCCCGTGTATCAGCACTGGATCAGCGATAAGACCGGCACGCTGCCACCTCCCGGAGGAGAGAGCATAATGCAGTTCAAAGACAGGATAAACGAAGGTTTCGAAGATCTGCTGAAAAGGCATGCGCTGAGGATACTGCAGCTGAGGAACAGAGGTCGTGAAGCCATGTCGGTGGTGGTATGTCACGGCGGACCTGTTTCAGCGATACTGGAGCATATTTTCCCTGGGGAAAAAGAAAATTTTTATCAGTGGATACCTGATCCGGGGCACGGCTACATACTGACGCTGGAGGATCTCGGTATCGTATCGGCAGAAAAATTCTAAAATATATCGGACAGGAGGTCGCAATGGATATAAAAAACAAAGTTACAGAACTCATCGGAGGCACGCCGCTTCTGAGACTGGGTAAAATAGAAACGGAGACAGGAGCAGCGGCACAGATCGTTGCTAAGGTGGAATCTTTCAATCCTGCAGGCAGCATCAAGGACAGAGTGGGATGCAGGATGATACACGATGCAGTCAAAGAGGGCAGACTCAAGCCCGGCGGCGTCATCATAGAACCTACCAGCGGCAACACCGGCGTAGGCATCGCCATGACAGCGGCAGCAGAAGGATACAGAGCCATCATGGTAATGCCGGAGAGCATGAGTCTGGAAAGGCGTACGCTGCTGATGGCGCTGGGCGCCGAGCTGGTGCTGACAGACCGTGACAAGGGCATGCAGGGCAGCGTTGACAAGGCTGAGGAGCTGGCAAAGGAGATACCAGGCAGCATCATAGCCGGACAGTTTGCCAATCCGTCAAATCCGCAGGCGCACTACGATACTACTGCGCCGGAGATCTGGGAGGATACAGACGGCCAGGTGGATATTTTCGTTGCCACATTCGGTACAGGCGGCACAGTGACAGGAACAGGCAGGTTCCTCAAGGAGAAAAATCCTGATATCAAAGTCATAGCGGTGGAACCGGCTTCATCGCCGCTGCTTTCCGAAGGCAAGGCAGGTCCGCACAAGATACAGGGCATCGGAGCAAACTTCATACCGGAAGTCCTGGATACTTCGGTGATAGACGAGATAATGACTGTTTCCGATGACGATGCGCTGGATATGATGAAAAAGCTGGCGGCTGAGGAAGGCGTCCTGGCAGGTATATCCTCCGGTGCAGCCGTATACGCCGCAGCTCAGGTGGCTGCACGCAAAGAGAACGCCGGCAAGCGTATCGTCGTGATACTGCCTGATACCGGTGAAAGATATCTGAGCATATACTGATATATCGAACTTATACAGCCTGGCGATGTCATGCCGGGCTGTGATCTTTTCTGAGAGGTAGGACATGAAAAACGACAGGATACTGCGTATATATACTGACGGCGGATGCTCCGGCAACCAGCATGACCACAATCTGGGAGGATGGGGAGCCATCCTTGAATTTGCAGGACATACGAAGGAGCTGCATGGCAGCGAATCCGACACTACGAACAACCGCATGGAGATGACAGCGCTGCTGGAGGCACTTCGTGCTGTGAAAAAGGACGGACAGGTGATACATGCTTTTTCTGACAGCGGATATCTGATGGACTGTTTCCGCAAAAAATGGTACGTCAACTGGCTGAAGAACGGATGGAAGACGGCCGGAAAGAAACCGGTGGAGAACCAGGATCTGTGGAAAGAGCTGCTGCCTTATACAGAGCGGCACGACATAAGCTTTTTCCGTGTGAAAGGTCATGTGAATCTTGAAAGTGCGTCGACAGACACAGACAAGCTTTATAAAAAATTCGTCGAATGGAACGGCGATGGATTCACATATGAAGATTTCGTCTATGTGACAGAAAAAAACAACCGTGCCGACGAGCTGGCAAACATTGGTATCGATGATATACGGTGATCTGCACTGCGGACACGGTGGATTTCAGTTGTCATCGTAAATTCGGACGATGAGCCGGCAGGATATACTCAGGAATCCATGTTTTCGAATTTCTTCGTTGCTACGAGATAGTCGTTGAGGACTCCCAGATGGACATAGTAGTACGAAAACCTGTCAGCTTTCTGGACCTGCACAAGACCTGCATCTCTGAGCTTTTTGACATGCTGTGATATAGTGGCCTGAGAGTAGTCGAAGTGGTTCACAAGATCCTTGTTGCAGATCTTTTCACGCTTTTTGTTCTGGGCCATGATATATCTGAATATCTTTATCCTGGCAGGATGCGCCAGCGCATCTGATATTTTGGCAATGAGCAGGATATCCTTTTCCTGCATTTCATCTATTTCTTTTCTAAGTCTCATTGTAACTCCTTACTGAATCATAAATCACAACCTATAGTATACATTAATAAAGAAAAACATGTCAATAATTGTCGGAGGGATTTTCCGGTACAAAAGAAAACCGCCCCTGCGGGCGGCTTCCTTTCGTCATCATTATTATTTACTATTTGTAGGAGGTGTGTTCCGAAGAACACAGTTATGAAAGGAAAGGGCTGCATAGTTGTTGGGGATTGAGAAGAAGAAGTGTTGTTTTGATCGGTATGTTATCCGATGCGCAGCCCTTGATATCCTTTTGTATTACAACTTGGGTCAATCTCTGTTTCCCTTGCTGTGACTATATAGTACAATACGAATATGCTGATTTAACGTCACTATTGTGAAGACTTGTTGAAAGAAATATGTCAGAATGGTGCGTGAGTATCTGCGATGACGGTTAGTTTTCCGTACAAAAGAAAACCGCCCTGTGCGGGCAGCTTCCTTTCGTCATCATTATTTACTATTTGTAGGAGGAGTGCTTGCTATGAGCACTGCTGTTGAAAGGAGAGGGCTGCGTAGTTGTTGGGGATTGAGAAGAAGAAGTGTTGTTTTGAATCGGTATGTTATCCGATGTGCAGCCCTTCGTATCCTTTTGTATTACAACTTGGGTCAATCTCTATTCCCTTGCTGTGGCTATATAGTACAATATGAATATGCTGATTTGACGTTACTATTGTGAAGACTTGTTGAAGTATGTATGACAACGGCACTCACATGGCAGGGCTACATCCTTGTGAACATAAGTATTTCCATCATTTCATCCTCTTCGTCTTCGGTCATTGGCTCTTCAAGCTGAGTTCCGCATACAGGGCATATCCGGCTGTCCGCAAAACGGTCCGTGTAGCAGTGAGGGCAGTACATCCTGTGTTTTCCGGATGTTTCTTCCGACGATCCTTCGTACTCATTCTGGTCCTGATCACAGCGGATTTCTGCGTGTATTTCGTCGCTGCTTTCTGCAGGGGTCATGCCTTCCTGCTGGCTTTCTTCGCTGCTGCTGAATATATCTCTGATATGTTTCATTACTGTTCCTCCATTCATTTCATAACATAGGAAATATCTCCTTTTGAAATATTTCCGGAGTTTCACCGCTCACATTAGCTCCCTCAGGCTCACTGTTTGTGCGCTGACTTCTTGGTGGTATCCGGGCAGCGGAAAGTGCAGGCGGTCCTGCAGTACTCGTATCTCAAACCGTTCCTGTGCTGACTTTCTTACAGGCAAGGTGCCTGTACTTCAGATGTCTGACAGTCATGCGAGTCCTGCCTGTATCTTCCATACCAGTATCCTGCGGACGGACTGGTCTATCCTGGATTCTGATATGGTGCCGTTGCTGACGGCTTTCAGGACTGCTTCATACTGGCTGCTGAAATCTCCGGTGCACAGCATGTCATTTCCTGCCTGTATAGCTGTCACTGCACTGCCTGGGCCGGAGAAATACTCGCTGATCGCATCCATGGAAAGGTCGTCTGTGATGATGACTCCTTTGAATTCAAGATCTTCCCTGAGAAGTTTATGGACTGCCTTCGACAGTGATGCCGGTTTGTCGTCCAGGGCAGTGACAATATTGTGGGAAACCAGCACCGATGGAGCTCCGGCTTCGATTCCGGCCTTGAAAGGCAGCAGATCACATGATTTGAGTTTCTTCAGGCTCCTGTCATCTGTGGCAAGACCTTTATGTGTATCGGCAGCATCTCCGTATCCTGGAAAATGCTTCAGCGTGCATCCCATGCCATCATCTGTGCAGGTCCTGACAACGGCTTCTGCAAAATCAGACGTCGTACCGGCGTCCTGTCCCAGGCTCCTGTTGTACATAAAGTCCTCTGTATTTGTGGATATATCGCACACTGGGGCAAGGTTAAGGTTTATACCGAGCCCTGAGAGCAGTTCGTTCTTTTCATGAGTTTCTTTCACAATGGCTTCGATGCCTCCTTCCGCATAGAGCTGTCTCGGAGACTTGAAAGGTATCTTGCGGAATGCAGTGCTGCTGCTGGCTCTGACTACAGTACCGCCTTCCTCGTCCACAGCGATGAAAGGATGTATGTCAGATGTTTTGCTGATACTGGATATCTGCAGCTGCAGCTTTTCAGGCGTAGTATCGGTGAAACTCTGACCGAACAGGAGAACGCTGCCAAGGTGATATTTTGTGACTTCCTTTGGTGAAGGCGTACCGTTATAGAAACAGCCCATGAACATCTGTCCGACTTTTTCTTCAAGGCTCATGGAGCTCAGCAGACGATCAGCTTCTTGCTGCAGCTTTGTTTCTGCAGATGCAGGGAACGTCTTCTGGCTGCTGTTTTCTTTTTGTCTGGAATCTGATACCACTGCAGCTGTGATGGCTGCTGCTGCAAGCACAGCAAAAATGATAACTGCGTTTCTGATGTATTTCTTTTTCCTGCGGGATCCTTTGCTGCCTTTCACCAGTGTTCACCTCGGTTCGTATATGTTCTGTCTGTATCTTCCGGAAGGTCAAGCGTTTCATATATTCCATTGTATCACACTCCGGGACCTTTCACATTTATTTTCGGACGCAGACAGCAGTATGATACATAGAAATTTCACAGTTTCCAGTGTCCGCTGGATCCTGCGGTCATTCAGACAGAAAGCTGACGCTGGCTGCTGCCCCTGATGCATGAACTCATGATACGGCATCAGGAGGCAAAAAATATACCGGGCGATGGACCCGGTATATTTTCGTGTATCTGTCATGATCTATTCAAGTCTTATGGAGATCTCTCCTGTACTCAGTGTTTCCCTTGTTCCATCTGTGTAGATGACTTCAAGTCCGCCTGCAGGGCTTATGCCAAGGGCTTTTGCAGCAAGTCCGCCCGATTCACTGGAAATATCCTTGCGGTATCCGCCCTTGTACACTTTGATGTTCCTGCCAAGGACAAGACTCTTTGCACGGTACTCCTGCATGAAATCTGGTTCTGCACCGGGCGTATCAATGGCAGTTTCAGTAATCTGGTCGATAAGATCCAGTGTTCTGGCCGTTATCCTGCCGACAAGGGCTGATTTTGAATAATTCCCTTCTACAGCGCCTGCCACTTTCAGCAGTTCCTCAGGAAAATCCTTCAGGTTTGTGTTGATGCCGATGCCCACGACGATGCTTTCGATGCGCCCGCTTTCAAAATCAGATATGGCCTCCGAAGCGATACCGCATACCTTTTTGCCGTTTACATATATATCGTTCACCCACTTTATCATAGCATCTGTGCCGCAGACTTCATCAAGAGAGGTCGCTACGGCAACGGCTGCTGCTGATGTGATGAGCAGAGCGTGACTTATATCCAGCGGTTTTCTGATTATGATACTCAGATAGATGCCTTCAAGGGGAGAAAAGAAGCTCCTGCCGAGTCTGCCTCTGCCTGCTGTCTGCTGTTTTGCCAGGACTATCGTGCCGTGGGGAGCGTTGTCTGTCGCAAACTGCTTCGCACGGAGATTGGTCGAGTCGATGGTATCGTACAGATGGATCTCATTGTCCCTGTATTTTGCAGGCAGGGAAAGCCGCAGGCTGTCTTCTGTTATCAGCCAGCTCTCGCTCATCATCATGTAGCCTTTGTTCGTCACTGCTTCGATGGGATAGCCTTCTTCTCTGAGTTTTTTGATGGCTTTCCATACGGCAGTGCGGGAAACCTGAAGCATACTGGAAAGGGCTTCCCCTGAAAGAAAATCATCTTTCGAAGCCTCCAGCGCTTCAAGCACGGAATCTTTTACAGTCATGACTGCCTCCTGTTGTTGTAATGATATCATATGATTTAAAATTGTAAACCACGGAGACGTGGCTGTCAACTCGGAAATGAAGCACCTTTGCAAAGAGATTTACATATATAGCATGTATATGATAGAATCAAGTCAGGAAATAAGTAAATGACCAGAATGAATGGACCGGAGAAGATATTACAGGTCTGTTCTGTTTGTGTAAAGATAACGAAAGGAGATGGCTTTCATGCCGATCCTTATTACAGGCGGCGCCGGTTATATCGGCTCCCATACAGTTGGATATTTCAAAGAAAAAGATGAGGACGTCATAGTAGCTGACAGTCTGAAAACTGGTCACAGAGAAGCGATAACTGGCTGCCGGTTTTACTAGGGAGATATACAGGACAGAAGTTTTACGGACAGGGTATTCAGGGAAAATGATATAGAAGCTGTGATACATTTTGCAGCGGATTCCATTGTTTCAGAGAGTATGGACGATCCTCTGGAATACTACGACAACAATGTCTGCGGCATGGTGCGTCTGCTGGAGGTGATGAGGGAGCATGATATAAAAAAGATCATCTTCAGCTCGTCAGCTGCGGTGTATGGAGAACCTGACCATATCCCGGTGACAGAGGTGTATGATACTGTGCCGGAAAACGCATACGGCGAGACGAAGCTGGCTATGGAGAAAATGATGGAATGGTGCAGCAGAGCATATGGCATCTCATATGTTTCTCTGCGGTATTTCAATGCATGCGGAGCGCACCCTCTGGGTAGTATGGGAGAAGACCACTATCCGGAGACACACCTGATACCGCTGATACTGCAGGTACTGCTGGGCAGATGTGACAGGCTGATGATATATGGTGATGATCATGATACTCCTGACGGTACATGTATCAGGGATTATGTCCATGTCATGGACCTTGCGGCAGCCCATCATCTGGCACTGGAGTATCTGAGAAGTGGAGGCGCCAGCGATGTGTTCAACCTTGGCAGCGGCAGAGGATATTCTGTAAAGGAAATACTCGACGCAGCGTGCCGAGTCACAGCCCACCCTATACCGGCAGATGTGACGGGTAGGAGGGCAGGAGACCCATCGGTGCTGGTGGCGTCTTCAGAAAAAGCAAAGAAGGTTCTGGGCTGGACCCCGGAGCACGATTCGATAGAACAGATGATATCAGATGCATGGCGATGGCATGCATCACATCCTGACGGCTACAGATAGCAGCTGTCATTTTTTTTTGAAATAATTTGCATAGAACTGTTGACAAATGTATCCGGCGGGATTATATTGTTATTGTCCTAAGCACATAAGACAATAGCACAAATGAACCGAAAATATCGCAGGGACACAGAACAAACATAAAGGAGGTGTACAGGGTTGGACTGGAAACTTGATGACAGCCGGCCGATATGGCCTCAGCTGAAGGAACAGCTGATAATAGCCATCGTGGCAGGCAGATATCCCATGGGAGGACCTTTCCCTACGGTGAGAGAACTGGCACAGGATGCGGGAGTGAACCGCAATACGATGCAGAGGGCTCTGAGTGAGCTGGAACATGACGGATTCGTCATGACCAACAGGACGTCAGGAAGGACAGTGACCACAGATGAAGGGCTGGTGGAAGCAATGAAAACAAAGATAGCAATGGAGAATATCGACAGATTCATCAGGGAGATGGAAGCCATCGGGTACGATGCAGACGACATCGTGCAGATGATAAAAGAAAGAGGGGAAGAAGATAAATGAAGCAGAACGCACTTATAGAGTGTCATGATCTGAGCAAGACCTTCGGCAGCAGATTCGCTCTTGACGGAGTGGACCTTGAGATCGGCAGGGGAAGGATAGCTGGTCTTTTAGGACCAAACGGCAGCGGGAAAACGACACTGATAAAACTTATGAATGGTCTCATCAGACCGACAAAAGGGGAATTACTTATAGATGGTCACAGGCCGGGAGTTTACACGAAATCCATCGTGAGCTATCTGCCGGACAGACCGTATTTCGCAGACTGGATGACAGTGAAGGATCTGCTGGACATGTTTGCAGGATTTTACAGTGACTTCGATACCGCCAAGGCAGTGGAAATGTGTGCAGCCATGAACATAAAGCCGTCAGACAGGATCAAACCTATGTCAAAGGGTACCAGGGAAAAGGTGCAGCTGATCCTTGTGATGAGCCGCAGAGCTCAGCTTTACCTGCTGGATGAGCCGATAGCAGGAGTCGATCCTGCAGCCAGGGACTATATACTTTCCACGATAATCAACAACTACAATGAAGACGGTACAGTCCTGATATCCACGCATCTGATATCGGATATAGAGAGGGTGCTTGACGAAGTGGTTTTCATCATGAACGGCAGAGTCATAAGACATGAAGCTGTAGACGATATCAGGGAAAAAGAAGGAAAGTCCATAGACGAGGTATTCAGGGACACATTCAGGATGGTCCCTTATATGGGGGTGAATGGAAATGACAGGTAAACTCGTAAAATATGAATTCAGATCCAGCATCAAACTCATGGCGGTGTTATGGGCGGCGTTGATAGTATCCAGCTGTCTGTTCAGTTTCAGCTCCAATGTGCTGGATACGACACTGTCAGGGA
>CAKQNZ010000029.1 GCA_934255435.1 uncultured Clostridia bacterium
GGGTTTTGCCATAGTGGTCCGGGGGCCGCCGGTACTGATCTTTTCTTAATCTTTTTATATATCGAAAAGACTCCGGCCGATACCGAAGTCTTTTCTGTTTTCTGTATTATTATGTTTATGAAAGATGTGTATTCTTAACCCGCTTTTACTGTTCTGGAACCCGTCTGTCCCGACAGTGCTCCATTGAACATGAGTTTTTCCTGCAGCGACGATGACAGTACGGCAAGTTTTCCGCTGTCCATCTGCGGTACGCCTTCAAGTCTGTATCTGATACCCAGTGTTTCGTATTTATGCAGTGCCATTGTGTGATACCCCAGGAGCTCTGCCTTGTGCAGATTCCCCGAAGTATGCTCCTTTATGAACTCTGCCAGCTCTCCGATATTTTCCTCGGTGTCATTGATCCCCGGGACTATCACCTGTCTTATCCATACCGGTGTATCGTGATGCTCTGCCATCTCCATTACCCTAAGCAGCGTTTCCTGATCACATCCGCTTATTTCCGTGAATTTACCGCTGTCGCTGTGTTTTACATCAAGAAGGAGCATCTGTGCCTCCGCTATGATATCTTCGGTGTACTCGTCGATATACGTGCCGCTGGTATCAATTACAGTTCCTATATTGTGCAGCTTCAACTGTCTTATGGCGTCAAGGACGAACTCTCCCTGCATGAGCGGTTCGCCGCCGGAAAATGTGACTCCGCCGTCTTTGCCGTAATAGTCTCTGCCACGTTCAGCCCAGTGGATGATCTCATCCATGTCAACCTGTCTGCCTCCGCCGCAGTTCCAGGTATCGGGATTGTGGCAGTACAGACATCTTGCCGGACAACCCTGCATGAAAAACACCGTCCTTATTCCCGGACCATCTACGGCTCCGAATGATTCTATGGAATGTAATCTCCCTGTACTCATTTTGCTGCCTCCCGTTTCTTCTTTGATAGTTATGGCCTGCAAAGCGCCCCGCCGGGCATCCTCCCGGCAGGACTTCTATGATGACATCAGATAGCCTGATGGAATGTTCTTTCGATGACTTCCTTCTGATGTTCCTTTGAAAGTGCATTGAATCTTACTGCATATCCCGAAACTCTGATAGTCAGGCTTGGGTACTTCTCAGGGTGATGATATGCATCGATCAGTGTTTCTCTGTTGAGAACGTTTACGTTGAGGTGGTGTGCTCCGTGATGGAAGTAGCCTGTCATAAGTTTCACCAGAACGTCTTTTCTCTCCTCTTCATTCTTGCCCAGTGAATCAGGGTTGATGCTGAATGTGTTGGAGATACCGTCTCTGCATGTGTTCCAGTCGATCTTTGCAACTGAGTTCAGTGAAGCGATAGCGCCGTGAGTGTCTCTGCAGTGCATAGGATTTGCACCAGGTGCGAACGGTGCCTTCGCTCTTCTGCCGTCAGGAGTGTTTCCTGTCTTCTTGCCATACATTACGTTTGAAGTGATAGTCAGTACGGAAAGTGTTATCTCTGCATTTCTGTATGCCGGATGCTTTCTGAGCTCAGCGATGGACTTTTCACTGATAGCAACTGCCAGGCTGTCAACTCTGTCGTCGTCGTTTCCGTATTTAGGGAATTCGCCTTCGATCTTGTAGTCAACGATAACGCCGTTGTCATCTCTTACAGGATAAACCTTTGCATATTTGATAGCTGAAAGTGAGTCAGCTGCTACTGAGAATCCTGCTACTCCGAATGCCATCAGTCTCTTTATCTCTGAATCCAGGAACGCCATCTGTGATCTTTCATAATCGTATTTATCGTGCATGAAGTGGATGATGTTCATGATCCTCGCGTATACGCCCATCAGCCATTCGAGGTAGATGTTGTATCTTCTCCATACTTCGTCGAAGTCAAGAGGACCGTCGCCCATTGGCTCCATCTGAGGTCCCAGGTGCTCACCTGTTCTCTCATCGATACCGCCGTTGATAGCCAGGAGCAGGCACTTTGCAAGGTTGCATCTTGCTCCGAAAAACTGCATCTGCTGGCCCATCTGGATAGCTGATACGCAGCATGCGATGGAGTAGTCGTCTCCGTATGCAGGTCTCATCTTGTCATCGTTCTCATACTGGATAGAGTCTGTATCTATTGAGATCTGCGCGCAGAATCTCTTGAACGGTTCAGGGAGTCTCTCTGACCAGAGAACCGTGAGATTCGGCTCAGGAGCAGGTCCCAGGTTGTAAAGAGTGTTCAGTACTCTGTAAGTGTTCTTTGTAACTCTGTGACGTCCGTCTGCGCCTACGCCGCCCAGACCTTCTGTGATCCACATAGGGTCTCCGCCGAAAAGTTCGTTGTATTCCTTTGTTCTGAGGTGTCGTGCTACTCTCAGCTTCAGGATGAAGTCGTCCACGAATTCCTGGATCTGTTCTTCTGTGTATTTGCCTGACGCCAGGTCTCTCTCTGCGTATATGTCGATGAATGTTGAAGTTCTTCCCAGTGACATTGCTGCACCGTTCTCTTCCTTGAGGCCTGCCAGGTATGCAAAGTATAACCACTGGATAGCTTCCTTGACATCGTTTGCCGGCTGTGAAATGTCGAATCCATAGTTCTGAGCCATGATCTTGATCTCTTTGAGAGCTGCGATCTGGTTCCATACTTCTTCTGCCAGTCTGATGTTTTCTTCGCTCATCACGTCTCTTGATGATATCTCATCGTGATCCTTCTGCTTTTCTTCGATGAGTCTGTCGATGCCGTAGAGTGCAGCTCTTCTGTAGTCCCCGATGATCCTGCCTCTGCCGTATGCATCAGGAAGTCCTGTGATGAATCCAAGATGTCTTGCTTTTCTCATCTCAGGGGAGTATGCCTTGAATACTCCGTCATTATGTGATGTTACGTACTTGAACATAAAATCTATTTCTTCAGGAAGTTTTTCGCCGTTTTCTTCCAGCTCCGATTTTACCATTCTGATTCCGCCGAACGGGCATATACCTCTCTTGAGGGGTTCGTCTGTCTGAAGACCTACGATGATGTCCTTGCCTTTGACGATATAGCCCGGTTCGAATGCGTTGATCCTCATGATCCTGCTGGCGTCTACCTTGAGTGTGCCGCCGTTCTTTCTCTCTGCTTCGATGAGCTCCTTTACCTTTTCGTTGCATTCTGTTGTTCTTGCTGTAGGACCTGCCAGAAAGCTTTCGTCGCCTTCATATGGTGTGTAATTGAGTCTGATGAAGTCATCTACATTGATATCATCTGTCCATACACCAGTTTTGAATCCTTCCCACTGTTTGATCATAATGCACCTCCAAAATCATTTTAAAACTCTCTCTGAGTCGTAATCATATATATTTTCAGAATTCATAGTCTGTGTTCTGAATTCTGTATACATGATACGTCTAAAAACAATTTTCGTCAATCTTATTCGGTCATAAATTATGTTCTTTTTTTAATGCTATAATGTACTGTTTTCAATACTTTGAGCGTATCAATACTGACTCTTTCCTCCATCTTTAGAGCAAATAGATTATACTTTTCAGAGTATTCTTTTGTATTTTAAACGTACTCAGAGCTTATTTTTACAGCAAACAAGTACAGTTTTCAGTTAATTTTTTGACAAACATACTGTATATGCAGCCAAAAACCTGCAGGGTCAGGTCCGGACACAAACACCTGCGCATCACAGCTCCTCCTGTCTCCCGCAGAAAAAGTTCCAGCACTGTAAAAACATATATGTTCCATTTACAGGCCTCTATGTATGAAATGCATCTGCTGCGTTCACTATCTTTTATAGAAGCTATGGGGTCTTTGTTCTTAAGGCGGGCACTCGTATGCCTTGCGTGGCAGACTGCATTAGTATATAATGGTACGAAAACCGGAGGAGAGACTATGAAAAAGTTCAGAGAAATATTCAAAGACAAAACTTTTACAAAGGGCAGCATATTTATTGTTTTCAATGTTTTCCTGCTTTATGTGCTTTATTTCATAATTAAAAATTTCGGTGTGATATCCGGCACTGCGGTAAAATGGGCGTCTGCCCTGCTGGATGCATTCTGGCCTCTTATACTGGGACTGATACTGGCATATCTGCTGGACCCGATGGTCGGACTGATCTACCGGAAACTGATGAAAAAGATAATGAAGCTTCCCGATGATCCGGTGAAGGCTGAAAAAAGAAAAAATCTTTACCACTTCCTCAGTGTACTGCTTACCCTGCTTATCGTTTTAGCCGCAGTTGTTGCGATAATATACGGTATGGCAGTGCTGATCATAGGCAAAGTGGTTTTCGGCAGTCTCAGCGATACCGTCAAAGAACTCATATCAGGTTTCTCCGGGTACGAAACGATATTCCGCAGCTGGATAGCAACAAACATTCCTGAGGGATTCGCCTCAGACAAACTTGCCGGTATTTCCGGCACGCTGATGAACTGGATCGGCGACAATGTCAATGCTGCATCAGTTATAGGATTTTTCACAAATATAGGCGGCAGCGTGGTGAACGTGGTGATCGCTGTGATAATAAGCATATATCTGATGAAAGACAAGCAGATGTTCCTGGGGCTGTGGAGAAAGTTCCTGCATCTTGTGATGCCTCAGAGGGGACATGCTGTTCTGACGGAAACTATGAGCGAGATAAACGGCGTGCTTTCAAAGTTCATAAGAGGTGCGCTGCTGGACTCGCTGATAATCGCCATACTTTCTGCTATAGGTCTTTCCATCATGGGGCTTGATGCAGCTGTATTCATCGGTATATTTGCCGGCATCGCAAATGTCATCCCATATTTCGGTCCCGTGCTGGGCATGATACCGGCGTTCCTGATGGGACTTTGTACCGGCGGTTTCTGGCATGGGGCGCTTGCAGTCATAATCCTCATAGTCATACAGCAGATCGATGCCAACTTCATATATCCCAAGGTGGTGGGTTCCTCAACAGGTCTTCATCCGCTGGCAGTACTGCTGGCAGTCAGCGTGTTCGGGCATTTCGGCGGTATACTGGGGATGCTGCTGGCGGTGCCGGGAGCCGGCGTGATACAGATATTCGTGCTGAAATGGGCAAACAGGAAAGAGACTCGGCTCAAAAATGTCCCGGATGAACAAAGCGAGTCTGCCCCGTCTGATGATACAGATCAGAATGCTTAGTTCTGAGCCCGGGCTGCCGGCAGGCAGCAGGAAATATTTTCAGCCGAAACTTTATCTTTGATGAAAAAATACCCCCTGGACAGACTCTGGCCGTTTGCCTTGTCTGCTCAGGGGGTATCATATTGTTTACATGCCCTTGTCCCATTTCCGGTAATGTGCAGCTCATGTATCGTCAATAGGCTTTGACTGCGGACCACGGAGCGTAGACTCTCTTGCTGCCGTAGTCTTTATACGCTCTGACTTTGTAGTAGTATACCGGTCCTCTCTTCGCTTTGATTTTTTTTGATTTGCCGGTGGTCGTCTTATATGTTGCTGCTATACTGGTCTTCGACCGGCTGGTGGATTTCGAGATCTGATATCCTGTCTCGCCGGATATGTTCTGCCATTTCACAGTCACATACTTGGAGTCGGTACGTTTCACTGACAGCTTGCCGACTTTTTTAAGTGTGTATATATCAGTCTTTTTCGAGCTGCGGCCTTTCATCAGTTCATAGTTCAGGCTGTCGCAGGCATATACGACGAAGCTGTACTTCTTTCCCTGGGAAAGTTTTTTCTTTGTCATTGAAAGTCCTGCGGTCCTGCCGAGATAGCTGTATTTTTTGTCTGAGGATTTTTTGTAGTACACCTGATATCCTGCGGCATCTTTGACTTTGCTCCAGGAAACCGTAACTGAATCATATGATCCCAGCTTTGATGTAACTTTCGCCGGTGCAGCTGTATTTTTATATACGAGCAGGCTGTTTGTAAGTTCTGTCTTCCAGCCTGCGGGCGTTACTCTGCAGCCTGATGCGATGCTTATACGGCTGCCGAAATCTGTGTCTGAAAACCAGTTGGCTGTGGCCGGACACTTTTCAGGCGACCGGAATTCACCCTTCGTTATGACAACGTTTGAAGTACCGTCGGGAGACTCATCAGCTATCATGATGGCAGGCGCTCCGTAATAAAAGCCGTCATTGACGCATATGCTGCCGCCACCATATGCAGTCAGCGCCGCATATACGGGTTCTGCGATCATGCCGTTTTCTTCCTGGTTCGTGATGACCGCCGAATCTTCAATATATGTGCTGCCTGCTGAGACTATGCCGTCACCGTAATTGGTCTCTATATATGAGCGTCTGATATCCAGCTTAGACCCTGTATCTGCAAAGCACGCCTGATATCCTTCGATCTCATCATCATTGTTTTCAGCTATATCGAAAGCAGCGTGATATGAACACCTGTCCATCGTTACTTTGGAATCTTTCCCGGAAAATACGCCTACAGCTTCATCCTCAAGGGTGTACACTATGACGTTGTACAGATCCACCGTTGCGTTTTCCGCATACACTGCAACGATAGGCTCACTGTCATCAGCAGGTGTGTCTTGTGTATCATCTGCCTTACCACTGCCGGCGATTATCCTGTAAAGGTTGCTGACTATACCGTTTTTTATCGTAACGTTTCCGGAGTATACCGCCGCTGCCACCTGAGCATCGTATGTACACAGTTCATGGCCTGCCAGATCTATGGTAAGACTGAAATCTGCCGGTCTGCTGTCATCCACTACCAGACATCCTTCAGAGTCTGTATCCTTCAGCAGTTTTACGGTATCTCCGCTTGCTGCAGCATCGACAGCTGCTTTCAGCGTTTCATATCGTTCATCGCCGATGGACGCAGCATATTCAGTTTCGTTGGTTTGTGCTGCAAACTGCCTCTCCTTATGATCCTTTTCCAGTTTTGTGTCCGCACCTCTGCCTTTTTTCAGACTGCTGCGGTCAGGAAGATTCTGAAGTGCCATAGATACTGCAGCTTTTCTGTGTTTTCCAGCTATACGGCTTCTGTCTGCAGCATATCCTGATATGCCTGATTTTTCGTTATTACGATCGATGCTGCCAGCAAACACCGGTGCGGGCATTGATGTGAATATCATGCACAGGCTTACTGCTATAACCAGAAATTTCTTTTTCATGGCTATGTCCTCCTTCTGTATATGCAGAATACGACGGGCATTATTTTTCCTGCTGCTTCTGCCATGCTTCTGCTGCTGCTTCTGCAACTGCATCTGCTGCTCCCGGATGGAATGCGCTCGGGATTATATAGTCTGCTCTCAGTTCTTCATCCTTGATCAGACCTGCCAGTGCAAAGGCTGCGGCTGTCTTCATCTCTTCGGTGATGCGTTTTGCTCTGGCTGCCAGTGCTCCCTTGAAAAGTCCGGGGAATATAAGTACATTGTTTATCTGGTTAGGATGATCGGATCTTCCTGTGCCTACGACTGCTGCGCCGGCTTCCTTTGCCAGATCCGGCTGGATCTCCGGTTCAGGGTTGGCCATTGCAAAAATTATAGCGTCCTTGTTCATGGTCTTCACCATATCCTGCGTCAGTACCTTTGCTGCTGATACACCGATGAACAGATCCCTGCCCTTTACAGCTTCTGCAAGGGTCCCTGTTACCTGATTTTCGTTGGTTATTGCTGCAAGACGCTTCTTGGCTTCGTTGAGGTCGCTCCTGTCTCTTGTGAGTATGCCCTTGCTGTCACATGCCACGATATCCTTGATGCCCAGATTCAGCAGCATCCTTGCGATGGCTGTTCCTGCAGCTCCGGCGCCGTTTATAACAGCTGTCATCTCATTGAGGTTACGTCCTGTCAGCTTCGCAGCATTGATGACTGCTGCAGAAACAACTACAGCTGTACCGTGCTGGTCATCGTGGAACACCGGGATATCCACTGCCGCCTGAAGTTTTTCTTCGATCTCGAAACACCTCGGCGCTGATATGTCTTCGAGATTGATGCCGCCAAGGGTCGGCGAAATGTTTTTCACGATATTCACGATCTCATCCACGTCCTGTGTCTGAAGGCATATCGGGAATGCATCTATGCCTGCGAACTCTTTGAACAGCAGCGATTTGCCGTCCATCACAGGGATCGATGCCAGTCCTCCGATGTTGCCCAGTCCCAGTACTGCCGAGCCGTCTGAAACTACAGCTACTGTGTTGGATTTGTTAGTGTATCTGTATACATCTTCCGGATTTTCGTGTATCTTCCTGCATGGTTCTGCAACACCGGGAGTATATGCTGTGGAAAGGTCGTCCTTGTTTTCGACTTTCACTTTGCTTGCCACTGCCATCTTGCCCTTGTGTTCTTCATGCATCCGAAGCGATTCTTTGTAGTAATCCATTGCTTTGATTTTCTCCTGTTTCCTTGTTATGTTCAGCAGGCAGCTGAAACCGGATCATTTGCTTTGCCGGTGCGCTGCCTGCAGTGTTTTATTATTTTTTCTTCCATGAACTCTTGAGGCCTACGATCTTGTTGAAAACTTTCTCGTCTGCTGTCGTCAGCTTCTCGTCTGCGATATAGTAGCCTTTCCTGAAAAACTGGAATCTTTCTCCCGGCTGTGCTTCGCCTACCAATGGTTCTGCGTATCCGAAAGTCTCTGTCAGCGAATCAGGGTTGAGCTGCTGCTCGCCGTTCTCGTCGTCGATCATCAGGTAGTCGTAGTTCCTGATCTTTATCTTTACAGCTGTCGCTGCGTCCACCCAGTGGATGGTGCCCTTGACTTTGCGGCCTTCGAATCCGCTGCCGCTCCTTGTTTCAGGGTCATATGTGCAGTGGAGTTCCTTTATGCTGCCGTCGTCGTTCTTGATGACTTCGCTGCAAGTGATGAAGTATGCTCCCTTGAACCTTACTTCGTTGCCAGGGAACAGACGGAAATATTTCTTTACAGGCACTTCCATGAAGTCGTCGCCGTCAACGTAAAGCTCTCTGCTGAACGGCACTGTGCGGTTCCCCATTTCAGGTACTTCACGGTTGTTTTCCAGCTCCATCTCTTCTGTCTTGTCTTCCGGATAGTTGGTGATAACGACCTTTATCGGATTCTCCACGACGTTGCGGTTCTGGACCTTGAGCTTCAGGTCTTCTCTGACGCAGTGCTCCAGCAAGCCTGCGTCTACCATGCTGTTTGCCTTGGAGACTCCTATCCTCTCGCAAAAGTCACGCACTGCTTCCGGCGTATATCCTCTCCTCCTGATGCCTGCGATGGTCGGCATCCTCGGATCGTCCCATCCGTCTACCGTGCCGTCGTCCACCATGGCTTTGAGGTATCTCTTGCTCATCACTGTGTTGGTGAGGTTGAGTCTTGCGAATTCTATCTGTCTCGGCGGCGTCGGCCATTTGCCTACCTCTCTGAGCACCCAGTCGTAGAGCGGTCTGTGATCCTCAAACTCCAGCGTACAGATGGAGTGGGTGATGCCTTCGATGGCGTCTTCTATAGGGTGTGCAAAATCGTACATAGGGTAAATGCACCATTTGTCTCCTGTGTTGTGATGTGATATGTGGGCTATCCTGTAGATAACAGGGTCGCGCATATTCATGTTAGGCGATGCCATGTCGATCTTCGCTCTGAGGACTCTCTCGCCGTCTCCGAACTTGCCGTTTTTCATGTCTTCGAAAAGCTGCAGGTTCTCTTCCACGGATCTGTTCCTGTAAGGACTTTCCTTGCCCGGCTCCTTGAGGGTGCCTCTGTATTCTCTGATCTGGTCTGCGTTTAGCTCGCACACGTACGCTTTGCCTTTCTTTATCAGGGTCACTGCGCACTCGTACATTTCATCGAAATAGTCCGATGCCCAGAGCCTGTTGTCCCACTGGAACCCCAGCCATCTCACGTCCTGCTCGATGGAGTCCACGTATTCCACGTCTTCCTTGACAGGGTTGGTATCGTCGTATCTGAGATTGCACTTGCCGCCGTACTTCTGCGCTGTCGTGAAGTTGAGGCATATGGACTTGGCATGTCCTATATGCAGGTAACCGTTGGGTTCCGGCGGGAACCTTGTGTGCACCTTGTCTCCGTACTTCTGTTCTTCCAGGTCTTTATCTATCATGTTGTGGATAAAGTTCGAGGCCGCTTCACTCTGCACCTCGGCCTGCGGGTTGTTGTTGTTTGCATCCTTTATGTCTGCCATACTCTTCCTCCGTATATGGTATTTTGTTTCACTGAAAATCCACACCGGCATAAGCCGCTGTAAATCACTGTATTCATTCTACTACAACATTGATATGCGGTGCAATGGAAAATCAGCGCTGCGGGAAAAATAGCCGGATCTGACTATATCACAGAAGCCTGCCGGGTGTTCCGGCAGGCTTCTGATCCTGATTTCTGTTCTCCATGCTGCAGCGTGTCGATCTTTCGGATGGGACGTTCTTGGCTTTGCTCTTGCTTTTTTCGATACTTTTCAGATCACCTTTACATACTGTGCTGGCAGAATGGGACGTTTCTGAGTCTCGCCGTCTTCATTTCGTCCCTTTTCACCGCAAGTCCCGCTGCTGCGGCAGCCCTGGCTCCAGTTATATGTTCTGAATGGGACGTTTTCACACCGAAAAATTCATTTTTCGATACTTTTTATCTGGCTGGAGAAGCCTGTTCAACACAAGGGTTCTTCGGATGGGACGTTTTCACGATGATTTTTACTGTTTTCGATACTTTCCGCCTGACTGGCAAAAGCTCCATCTGTATCCAGCAGTTCCTCACAGCAGGTGCGGAGTTTCACAGCTATATTTTCATAGCTTCGCTCTCCTGCAGTTTCCATGCCTGCTGCTGCAAGAGATGGCAGTGCTCCATCTAGTACAGCCCGGACCTTTACTTCAAAATCTTCATCGTTGTCTGCTTTGTACACATTCTCCCCGTCTCTGAGCCATCCGTCATATACCGGTATGTTCCTTACGACGGTGGGAGTCCTGCATGCCAGGGCCTCGAGAACGACGATCCCCTCTGTCTCTTCATGGCTCATGAAACAGAAAAGGTCGCATCCGCAGTACGCCTCCCGCATTTCATCACGCTCTACATATCCCGGGAAATGTACATTCGAAGGTGCGTTTTCCACGGCTTCTCTTATCTGGTGCGGTACAAGTTCCAGACTCGTGCTGCCGAACCAGAAAAACTGTACGTCCGGCAGCCTGCTTGCCAGCGTCACAAACTCCGGCAGCCCTTTGCGCTGGATATAATGACCTGCAGATATCACGACCTTGTCATCTTCTCCGAGGCCGTACTTCTGGCGGAAGCTCGCCCTGCAGGAGCTGTCGGGGCGGAAATATCCGGTATCTATCCCGTTGGACATTGCGATCACCGGCTTCTTTATACCGTAACCTGTCAGGAGATCTCTGGAATATTCTGTAGGCGTTATGATCACATCACCGAGAGAATAGCAGAACATTATCCATCTGCGGAAAAGCGGTGCCAGCAGATCGGAGCATTTGAACGACCTGCGGAAATCCTCCATAGTAGAGTGTCCGTAGTAGATGACTTTCTGGCCCCGGAGTTTCGCTGCGATGGCTGCTGCCACTGAATCAGGGAACACCGTATTTATGCTGACGATATCAGCGTCCCTGTCTCCGGCTCTGCAGATATCTGTTCCGGCAGCCTTCAGCATCGCCTCCTGATGATGCACTGCCCTGCCTACTCCGCTCTTCTCGACGAGTTTCAGCGATCCTTTATATAATCTTACTTTCATAACGTCAAACCTCCCATCAGTGAACCTATATGTGAAAACACTGTCATGAGCCCAAGGCTGTAAAGTGCGATAGCCGCAGGCTTTCCTGCAATGATTATCCCTGTAAAGCTGCCCAGCTTCATCTTCGTCGTACCTGCCAGATAGCAGAGAAAATCGTCAGGTGCAAAAGGCAGGAATATAGCCAGTGCAAAGAGTTTTGTGAACCTGTTGTTTTCTGTAGTCCACGCCTCGTACTTTTCTATCTGCTTCTTCTTGAAAACAGCCTCCATCAGCGGCCTGCCAAGCTGCTTTGCTATAAGAAAGGCTATCACCGACCCCACACATATACCTATATAGTTGCACAGGAATCCTTTCCATGCCCCGAACAGCAGGACCCCAGCAAGGCAGCTGAGACCTCCGGGTATGACCGGCACGACTACCTGCACAGCCTGGAACACTATGAACACCAGCATTCCCAGCGATCCGAACCCTGCAATGAAATCCTGCATCCTGCCCTGATCTGAAAACAGGCCTGTACGCCATCCCCATATGCACAGCAGCACCGACAGGATCAGTCCTGCAGCGGATATGCCCTTGTAAATGTATCCAAGATTCCTGTACTTATTTTCTTTGGTTTTATCTATATCTTTGCTGCTGCATGATATACGATCAGTGCTCATTTTACCTCACCTTCCTGTATTTCCGTCTGCGCCGCCGGACTTTGTCGTGGCAGCTTCGGGCGCTCTGCTGGTATATACCAATCTACCGGCTTCCGCCCAGAGGCAGCATGATATGTCCGAACCCATGCCTTCCTGCACCGAATCCTGCATTTTCATGGAATGCTATACTTTCCCTGTATACCGCCGCCACATGGCCTGCAAAAGATTCTCTCGAATACTCTGTCCGGATGGTTTCTGCAGCCTTCTGGCCTGTCCTGTTTCTCAGCTGCTGCGATGAGCAAAGCGCCGCCGCTGCATCATGGAACTCCTGCAGCGACTCATACAGATAACCGTTTTCACCATCCCGTACCAGCTTTTCAAGGCACTCGTCTTTCCTGCAAAGCATCGGCAGTCCGCACGCCATGGCTTCGTGATAGGTCAGGCCCTGTGTCTCGCTGCGGGATGCACTGACGAATATGTCTCCGAGGCGATAATAGTCGCCGATGGTTTCCGGTGCAGCCATCCCTGCAAATATGACACGTTTTTCGATATCCAGTTTATATACATAGTCTTCAAGAGTCTCACGATAAGGACCGTCTCCTACCAGCAGCAGTTTTGCGTTTTCCGGAGTCTCCGTCCTGAACAGTTCCAGCAGTTCAGTGATATTCTTTTCCTTTGCCAGCCGTCCGGCATAAATGAACACTTTGTCGCTGCCACTCAGACCAAAGTCCGCTCTCGTTACTGACGGAGCATTCCCTTCCGGTTCAAGCCGTGACAGCTGCAGTCCTGTAGGAACTTCGTATATCGGAGTTTCCACGCCGTAGCTTTCCAGCAGCGTCTTCACCTTTGCTGTAGGCACGATCACTGAATCCACCGGCGTCAGTATTTTTCTGGAAAACAGCCCCGCCATGCGTTTCCCCATGGCGACACTTGGCGAAAAGTACTGCGTGTATTTTTCGTATACTGTGTGGTATGTATGCACCAGCGGACACCTGCATGCACCAGCTATGCACTTTGCCATGAAAAATGTGGAAAATTCACTCTGGCTGTGTACCACATCCGGGTGCCAGTTTATGAGTTCTTTTATCAGAGAGCCTGCATAAGCTGTCCGTATCCTGGCATTGGGGTATATCCTGCCGACGCCGGACGACCCTGCATAATACACATCGCCGTCCACATGGGATGTATGTGTTAATGAAAGCGTCAGTATCTTCACTTCATGTCCTGACGCCCTCAGTCCTTCTTCAAGATTCGTCACTGATGTGACTACGCCGTTCACTGCCGGCCTGTACCACTCTGTCGTTATAAGTACCTTCATTTCACGTCCACTCCGTTCTATCCTTGATCCGCCCGCCGCCGTGTACTGCAGCGGTTTTCCTGTGCTTTACTGTCATCTGTTGTTTTCTTTATGCTTATAATAGCTCCTGGAAATAAACAAGTTATTGCAGAGATTTAAACAATCATTAAAAAGATTAGTGGGTATAGCCCTTTTCCCGGAGAACCGCAGGTGATCCACTTGGAAAAACGGAGCAGTGAACCACCACGGACTGAGTCCCATGCGTAGCCGCAGGCGTAGGAGTGAGTGCAACGAACGTTGCCTTTCTGCCCAAAGAGCCGCGGGCGATTTGCTTGGCAGAACGGACAGCAACGAGCACAGTGAGTTGGAGTGAGCACAGCGAACGTTGCCTTTCTGCCCAAAGAGCTGCAAGCGATTTGCATGGCAGAACGGACAGCAACGAACGCAGTGAGTTGGAGTGAGCACAGCGAACGTTGCCTTTCTGCCCAAAGAGCTGCAAGCGATTTGCATGGCAGAACGGACAGCAACGAACGCAGTGAGTTGGAGTGAGCACAGCGAACGTTGCAAAAAACAAAGACCGCCGCATCAGCATGGCCTTGAATCGCTGATACGACAGTCTCTGTTCTGTAAGGATGTTTTATTTATATGGAAAATAGTTATTTAAGGGAATTTGCTTTGCTTACGCATGCATCCACGGAAGTCATTATCGCATTGGCGAATCCTTCCTGCTGCAGTACTTTGAGTGCTTCGATAGTAGTTCCTCCAGGTGATGTCATCTGGTCTACCTTCATGGCAGGGTGCTCGCCTGTCATGCTGAGGACTGTTGCAGCACCGATCATGTTCCTGATAACGATGTCACGTGCATCTTCTCTTTGGAAACCTGAATAAACGCCAGCATCAGTCATAGCCTCGATCATCTTGTAGATCCAGAGCGGGCCTGTGCAGCTGAAGCCTGTGAATGTATCGAACATATTTTCATCGATGTGCATAACCTGTCCCAGTGCATTGAGCATCTCGTCAACGACCTTGTTGTCATCTCCGCTGCAGTTTTCAGTGAAGCATACAACACTGTAACCATTGCCTGAAAGGCTAAGTGTATTAGGCATGATCCTTGCGATCTTCTTGTCTGCCCCTGCAGCTGCGCTGATAGTTTCGATCATAACGCCTGCTGCGATAGAAGCGATGATAGCATCTTTTTTTAACAGTGGAGCCAGCATCGACGCAACGCCTGATACCTGGTGCGGATTTACAGCGATAACAGCAAGATCAGCTTCTTTGATAGCATCTGATGCATCTGTTACAGCTGTAACGCCGTAAGTCTCGGAAAGGTAAGCGCAGCGAGCCGGACGCAGCTCGTTTACAGTTATGTCTGCCGGAGCAACTACTTTATTGTTGAGAATTCCTCTGATCATTCCTTCTGCCATGTTTCCGCCACCGCAGAATACGATTTTCTTATTCATTGTAAAACCTCTTTTTCTCGAAAATAACTGCTGAAAATATTTATTGCTTAATTGTAACTTAATTATAATAATTCAAGGTTCTGTTGTCAAGTGATATCCGTTGTTTGACAACAGAAAATTTGCTTGACCCAGCATCTCGTAAATATACGAACAGAGCCTCAGGCGTAGGCGTGAGTTCTTGCGAACGTTGCCTTTTTTCCCGGAGAGCCATCGGCGATCCGCCTGGAAAAACGGACAGCAACGAATGCAATGAGTTGGAGTGAGCTCTTGCGAACGTTGAAGCTCCGTCAATTTCTATATGAGGAATTTCCTATTCTACGAAAAAATCCCTTGAGCAGGTTCAGTCATTCACCTCATCTGTTCAAGGGATGGTTCACATCGTTCTTTATAATGCTCCTGTGACTCAGGCTTCGTTTTCAACGTGTTCCGGTTTTTCCGCAGCATTTTCCTTTTTCTTTGTCATCACTCTGAGCTTTTCCATGGCAAGCAGCACTGCTATCCCTGCCAGGACTGCCGATATCACAAGAGTATCAAATGACAGCGGCGGATTCTCTGCGGAAAGCGATACAGGTGCCATTATTATGGAAAACAGCGATCCTGCCATGGAACCGGTTATGAAAAATACCATTTTACTGCGGTGCCGAACCAGCGCTGTACGTATAAGCGGCACCGATACGAATACTCCCAGGACCACGCCTGCACCCAGGGCCAGTATCCCCGGCAGCACAGCTATCTCCATATGGGAAAGCTTTCTGACCGCCTCTATCGTCGGTATATATATACCGGCTATCAGCAGGACCGTCGAACCTGATATCCCCGGCAGCACCATAACGCTTATGGCCACCATACCGCAGAGGATTATATAAATGTAATGCAGCGGCTGCAGAGCAAGGAAATCCAGGTTTCCTATAGAGCCTGTGCTGCTGCGCAGCAGCGTCATAGCCACTACCACTGCGCATCCTGCCACTGCGAATGCTATGTCTGCAGGCCTCAGTGACAGATTTTTCTTTTCAGCTGCTATGACAAAAGGTATCGATGCCAGCGTCAGCCCCAGAAATACAGAGCTCATCAGATATATGTTTTTCTCGAACAGCCTCGACAGCAGCAACACGCATGATATCATGCCTATGCACCAGCCGACGCCCATATTCACAAGGTATTTGAAAGCTCTGAGCTTTTCTTTTCTGGTACCGTGGAACAGGTAGTGCAGGGCGTCTATGAATCTGTCATAGAACCCCAGTATAAAGGCCACCGTTCCGCCGGATACCCCCGGCACACTATCCGCTACAGCCATGCATAGTCCATTGATTGCGTTGATTATCATTTATTTCCTCCATATTACATTTATCCGTATTTTTCCGATATGTTCCTATTATATACCCTGCAGCCTGCTCTCGCAAAGTACTCTTTTTGAAGATCATTCTCTATGAGTCCTGCTGCTTCTCCGTTTCATCTGACTTCATGCTGTTTCCGTCGGTTTCTTCATCAGGATCGCTGTCGCTCTTTTCCTGTATTTCAGCGCCGCATCTGCCGCAGTATTTCTGATCGGCCGGCTGCTGGGCCCCGCATGCAGGACATGTCACTGCGAATTCATTGCCGCACTCTGTGCAGAAACGTCCTTTGCGGCACCAGCTACCGCACTGACTGCAGTGTTCTCTGAAAATGTTCCTGAGTACAAGGAAAACGACTACTGCTGCGAGGTTGCCTGCAAGGCCCGCAAGCAGCCATACAAGACTGTGCATCTTAGCTCTGACAGCGGCTTTGTAAAGCCATGCTGCGATGAGCAGCCAGTAAACTGCAGCAAGTATCATGCCCAGGACGCCTATAACGCCTATCGCTGCCAGTTTGCCTTCCGGGATCTTCCTGATCTGTGCTTTCAGGATATCCTCGCCATCATGTTCCTTTTCCTTTGACATTTCATGTTTCGCAGTATGCTTATCGCCTTTCTGCGTGCTGTATGAAGTTTTGGCCTTCTCTGCTGCAGCAAGCTGACCTGTCGTCTTTTCCTCCGACAGCTGCTGCTGATGTTCTTCAGCCGCCATGATATCGCTTATATGCGGCCTCAGAAGCAAATCACCTGTTATGCCTCCGACGA
>CAKQNZ010000030.1 GCA_934255435.1 uncultured Clostridia bacterium
AAAAGGATATAATACAGCTATTCTGGACGCCGACATCACAGGACCGTCTATACCGAAGGCTTTCGGTACCAGAGAGAAGGCTACAGCCAGCGAGCTGGGCATATTTCCTGTAAAGACGAAATCAGGTATCTGCACTATGTCTGTGAACAACCTGCTGGAAAACGACACAGATCCTGTAGTCTGGAGAGGTCCGGTGATCGCAGGCACAGTCAAGCAGTTCTGGACTGATGTGCTCTGGGGAGATGTGGACTATATGTTCGTGGATATGCCGCCGGGAACAGGCGACGTGCCTCTTACAGTGTTCCAGTCACTTCCTGTTGACGGTATCATAGTAGTGACATCACCACAGGAACTGGTTTCCATGATAGTAGGCAAGGCAGTGAAGATGGCAGAGATGATGAACATCCCTGTGCTGGGTCTGGTGGAGAATATGTCATACTTCAAATGTCCCGACTGCGGCAGGGAATATCCTGTATTCGGCGAGAGTAAGCTGGAAGAAGTCGCAAAGACATACGGCGTAGATGTGCTGGGAAGACTCCCGATAGATCCGAGACTGGCAGCATCATGCGACAGAGGCATGATCGAGCTCTACGAAGGACACTGGCTGGATGAAGCGGCAGACAAATTAGAAACCATTTAATTGAATTATATGATTTTTCACACGAGTAAAAACCACCATCCTCATACCGGTTTTGTAAAATTCCGGAGGAAGGCGGTTTTTACTTTTATGGGAAATATTTACAAAATATTGGCTTGCTGATGGGACTTATATATAATAAAAATATTATCGCATGTAAAAACCGGGGCATTCAGTGCCCCGGTTTGCTTTGAAATGGTTTTTTTACGATGGCGTATATGAGTTTGCTGACTGCACCCATGAACAGGATCCCGGCAGATATAGCTCCTGCCATCATCAGTGTCTGCAGTCCGATGGAGGCGGTTTTGTCTATATCGTTGTCAAGCAGCGCTACCATTGTTTTGAATATGTTGTTTCCAGGCACCAGACACAGTATACTGGGTATAACGAATATCGTTGTTGCATCCTTGAAAATACGTGAAGCTATTTCGCTGAGCAGCCCTACAAGGCACGATGCGGCAAAACATGCTATGAACGCCGAATTGTTGTATAGTACCAGTATCTGATAGAGCACCCATCCGAAAGCGCCTATGAGGACGCCGGGCGCCATTATCTTTACAGGTACTCTGAAGATTATACAGAATCCTATATTCGAGAAAACTGCCAGAAAAAACTGCAGCATAAGGTATGTCATACGATAGCACCTCCCATATAGCTCCATATCTTAAGTATGACGCCGGCGCCGGCGGCAAGGGCTATGGCCGTGAGCACGGCTTCTGTCATGCGGGCAAGACCCGACAGCATATCTCCCGACAGGAAGTCACGTATGGAATTAGTGATAGCAACGCCGGGTACGAATATCATCAGCACGCCGGCGATGATCGGCTCGTAGGAGGCGCCGGGTATAGCTGCCGAGGCGGCTACTGCTATGAACGCCGACAGCATGCAGCAGCAGAAACCCTGTATGAAAAAATTTGTTTCGTATCTTGAAAGAAGCCTGGAAAATGCGTAGCATATCACGCCTGCGGGGAAAGCGATACCGAAATCTGTTATGTTGCCTCCGAATATGACGCAGTAGCATGATGCTATCATTGCAGCGCCAAGGAGTCTGATCCCTGAAGGATATGCTTTCTGGTGGTCGATATTTTTAAGTATCTTCATACCGGCCTCTACCGAAAGATCGGTTGTGGTGAATTCCCTGGAAAAAGAATTTACCAGTGATATCTTGTTGAGGTCAGTGCCTACGCCTTTGATACGCTTGATGTATGTCTGGGTGTCGTTTTCATCACCGCCTTTGTCCAGTGACACGAATATACCTGACGGGGTGGCGAAGACCTCCACATAGTTCATCCTGCAGGCTTTGCAGATACGCGTTATGGTATCTTCGACTCTGTATATCTCAGCACCGTTTTTCATCATGATCTCACCGGCGTATATCGCCAGGATAAGTATTTTCTTCTGATATGCGTTTATCATGAAAACTCCTCCAATGTTATAATGCTCTGTCATGGGACATATCATAACACACCGTATGATCCTTGCGTTAAAAGGCCACATGAACGATGCAGCAAAGCATCGTATCAGCAGCCTTCTGAATAAGCGTGTACATTATAACAAATAAAGTTTAAGGTATCAATCCAAAAAAAGAATTCAGACTGTGTAGTTTTTGGTACATATCCGACCTGCTGTTATTTCCCTTCGATCATGGATTCCACGTCTGCCATCTTGCCTTTCACGAGGTCTTCCGGCAGGGAGACCTGTCCGCATTCAGGGCATCTTGGCACTTTATAGCGGAATGTACGTGTGAGGTATTTGAACTGCACCTCGATTGGCTGCATCTCCACCTTGCATTTATCACATATCAACTTTTCTTCCATTGAATACCGCCTCCAGTTGTATCTGCATTCTGTGAGTATAAACATTGTGTATCACACGGATAGTGTCTTCCGGTGCTATGGTGTCGGGACTGCCTTCGCTGCCGCAGGGAGTGCTGTCTATGTTCACCAGCTGTGCCGGGTCTTCTCCGGACATATCTGCTGAATATTCAACCCACAGCGTGATGGCTCCGATCTCACGGTACGCCTTGTAGTGACCTGTTTCAGGATCGAATGTCCTGCGTCCGATCTCTTCAGCGTGTTCGATAACATCGCATATGTCGTCTGCCAGTATCCTCTGACGATCCGCTTTGGAAAGGGTGTCAGGAATCATGACCAGTGTGTATTTCTGTTTTTCAGGTTTTGCTTCCATTTGTTCGCTCCAGATACTGTTCAAAAGTTTTTCTTTTAGTATGACACGGTTGATGCGCCGCTCCGTAACGTTAGGCTGGTGCCTGCTGTCGTCGGGATCTATATCGAACAGCACATCCAGTATGTGTATCGCTTCTTTACCGTTGTTTCTGAATATGTCCCTGCAGTTGGAGCAGTATACAAGGAAAGGGTTGCTGCTCAGCTTTATGCGTTGGTCTGCGATATAATCCGTGAATCCTGCTTCCACCATGCTGCCCTGACCGCCGAATCCGCAGCAGCCGTGCTTGTCGCCTTCTGGCAGCTCTTGTGCATTGATGCCGGCGTCTTTGGCAAGTTTTCTTATCGCTGCCTGTATATCTTCTTCGTTCCTGGCTGAACATGGATCAAAGAAGGAGAATACAGAATCTCCGGTGTCAGCGTTGCCGTTTCCGGTGAAACCGGCCTCGGCCATGAATTCGTAAAGTGTGATGACTTCGATCTCAGGCAGGTATTCCCGGAGATGCTTCTGGCAGGATATACATGCAGTTATCAGTGTCGGACTGCCAAGGTCTGTCCAGTCCTGACGGAGGCGTTCTATCTCCATTTCGTGGGCCGGTTCGTTACCTGCCCAGTTGACAGGTATACCGCAGCATCTAAGCAGCAGACCGGTATCCGGCTCCTGCTGCAGCAGCCATTCATAAGGCCGTATGACATATTCGGGGTCAAGAGCTCCGAGACTGCAGCCCGGGAAAAACGCATAGCTGCAGGTATCTTTACCGGGAGCCGGTTTTTTGATGGCTGCGTACTGTCCGTTGGCAAACTCCATGTCACGGAGAAAGAACTGCTTGTATGCTGCAGGCACTTTCTCTGCTTCGTGCATCTTGTGTCGTGCCGCCTCGATCATGCCGCAGAGGTCTATATCTTCAGGACACAGCTCTGTCATGATACCGCATCCTGTACATGCCGCAACGTATTTTCTTGCCGGACTTTTGTGTACCAGGGAGCCGGCAGGTTTGCAGGAAAGGACGATCTCGTCACGCATCTTTGTCGGCAGTTTTTCGAAATATCCGATGAGATCGCAGTATGTGGAGCATGAGTTGCATTTGCATCTGATACAGCGCTCAGCTTCTGCGATACATTCTTCTTCTGAAAAAGTCTCTCCGGCAGGGGACGTAGCTGCTGTTTCCACCAGATCACGCTGATTGGCCTCGCATCTTGTAGGAGGCTCAGGGACAGGGTAGTTCAGTTTCTTTACTTTGAGATAGTTTTCGGCAGGGGATGATATGGCAAGCCCGTCTGCAAGGGCGTGCATCAGATCCTTGCCGCATACCTCGCCTCCGATGAACACGCCGGTGCCGTCTATGACTGTACAGCCGCCTGTGACGCCGTTTTCATCTGCCTGGGGCAGAGGTACGCCGAAAGTCTCACCGTCTCTTCCTGTAGCGATATATATCAGATCGAATCCGTTTTCGGGATCGTTTTCAAGGCAGAGACTGTGTATATCTGTTATCTCTGAGTCAAGCTCAAGAGTGTATTTTTCATTTTTGAACTGCAGCTCTATATCAGCCATGTATGCTTCTTCATCCATGAGTCCTGCAAGACTGCCACCCGGTTTGCTGCTGCGTTCGAATATGGTCACCTGATATTTCTTTGATGCCATACGGAATGCAAACCCAAGACCTGATAGGCCGGCGCCGATGACTGCAACCCGCTGCTTCTTTGCGGGAAGGTTGTATGCATTAGGCTTCTTGCGTGTGGCAAGCTCTATGATGGACTGTTCCATAAGCTTTATCTGCACGGGACTGTATATTATTTTCCTGATGCATGAATCTTCGCAGTATGCAGGACATACATGGGAGACTATGCCTGGGAAAGCGACACTGTCACGTATTGTTTTGTAGGCAGCATTGAAACGCTTGCCTGTGACCCTGCTCTGCACGTCCAGGATGTCCAGTTTGAAAGGACATTTGTCGGCGCAGTAGGGGATATCGTGCTCTCTGCACGAATCAAACTGATCGTAAAAGTCCTGTGGTGATTTCATAGTATTATCCCACCTTCGTAAATTTATAAATAAGGGAACAAGTAAAACCTGTTCCCTTATCAGTTTTCGTATCAACTTCGGCCTTGTTGCACATGATGCATTCCGGCGAATATACTTTATGGTTATTTCAGCTGATCTTCCTGACCATCCTTCCAGCGAACGCCTTCTTTACCAAGAGTTCCGAATTCAACATTTTCAGGTTTTGAATTGTCGAGCGGATTGTTCCTGATATCTTCAAGAGCGTCGTACAGGTCGGATCCGAGGAAGTATGGTTCAGGCACGTTAGGGTTAGGTTCACCCTTAGCCAGTGCGTCGATACCAGCCTTGATCTTTTCTTTTGTAGCAGGCAGCTCGTAGATTCTTACGCCTACTGCATCGTTGATAGCGTTGATAACAGCCATGTGGTCTGATGACTGGAATGCTTCAGATGCTCCGGATGAACCGAAAGGTCCTCTTGGGTCGTGACCGCCGACATCTATAGCAACCAGTTTGTCAGGTACATCATCGATATACGGTACACCTGCAGTCAGCATATTTGTATGCTTCTTGAGGTCATCATAGTTTTCGCTGAGAGCGAATCCGATGGAGTGTGAGATACCGCCGTAGATCTGGCCTTCAACAGCCTGGATGTTACCAGGTTTACCGATCCAGTATACGCATGTCATACCTGTACACTTAGTCTTACCTGTAGCGACTTCTACGTCAACTTCTGCCAGGAAGAGTGAGTAAGTGTATGTGTATGTAGGGTTACCGCTTCCATCGTTAGGGTCGAGGTCGTAGAAGTAGTCGTATTCGTCAACTGTTGCCCAGTCACCATCGTATCTTGTAGGGATACCTTCTGCGATCATCTCGTCGTATGTTCTGTAAGTACCGTCAGGTTTTCTCATAGCGTCTGCGATGTTCTTTGCAGCTACGATGGATGCTTTACCATTAGCGTAGTGTGATCTTGAACCTGCAGATTCACCAGTGTTAGGACAGTACTTGGAGTCAGTCTGTATCAGTTTGATATCATCAGGAGTTACTTCAGGGAAGTAAGGCTTCAGTGCTTCCAGAGTACAGATAAGTGAACCCTGGTCTCCGCCCTGGCCCTGATCCTGCCAGGTATCGTATTTTCTGAACTTAGGTCTGTCACCAGGCATCAGTTCGATAGCAACGTGTGCTTCATCGACTGCACCGAGACCTACGTTGTACCCGCCCCATGCGAGTCCTACGCCCTTCTTGATCTTGCCGTCTGAAGAAGCGTTGTATTCATTTGCAGCCTTTACAGCTTCATCATAGTGAGGCTTCATCTTATCCATCATTTCTTCCATAGGATAGTGGAGGAATGGATACTGGTTGATGTTTGTATCACCAGGATGTGCTATATTTCTGTATCTGAATTCGAACGGATCGATTCCAGCCTTTTCAGCCAGCATATCTACCAGTGCTTCTGATGCAGTGAATGCCTGAGGAGCACCGTATCCTCTGTATGCTGTACCGAATGAGTGGTTCGTGAACGCTACTCTTGCCAGACCTGCTACGTTCGGCATATTGTACGGATAGTACATGAATCTCAGGATCTTAGTCAGCTTGTCATCGCCCAGCTCTCCGAATGGACCGTGGTCGAGACCTGCATCGAATTCACCTGCAACCAGCTTGCCGTTTTCGTCGCATGACAGCTTAGCGTTGAAGTAAGTCGGTGAACGCTTACCGGAAACCGCCATGAATTCAGCGTAGCTCATTGACAGTGAGCAAGGCATCTTTGTAACTTTGGTAGCGATACCTATCATTGAGTAAGTGTGTGCACTCATTGCCCATCCGAATGAACCACCCGTAGGATTTTCTATAACTCTGAGCTTTTCAACAGGAACGCCGATAGCTTCTGCGATCTCGTCTCTGTCGAAGTACAGTGTCATTGTCTTGCAGTGGATACAGAGGTTGTCATCTTCATCATAGTAAGCCTGCATAACGTCTCCTTCGATGGAGAGATGCGGTTCTCTTGATGAGTAGAATGAACCTTCTACTGAGTAAGCAGCGTCTTCGATGAGTTCAGGTACGTGTTCTGAATCTCCTTTGAGTACAGGCTGCTGTGAGTAGATGTTGGCACCGTATGTTTCAGGGAGCCATTCGTGTATCTTCTCAGCGTCAGGTGTTACTGCTTCGAGGTAGCTCATGTATTCAGGCAGCGGTTCAAGGTCTACCTTTACTGCAGCAGCTGCAGCTTCGGCGTGTGCTCTTGTGTCGGCACATACCAGTGCAACTACGTCGCCGTAGTACATGATCCTGTCTTCAGCCAGAACGTGATGTCCCTGCTGGAGTTCTACAGTTCTTGCTGAGAATGAGTATGTCATAAGTCTGTTAGGACCGTCGATATCTTTGTAAGTGATTACCTTGTATACACCAGGCATCTTTTCAGCTTCGCTGAAATCTATGTTCTTAATCAGAGCGTGGCTGTACTTTCTTGGCTGTACCAGAGCAACTTTGAGTGTTTCTGCCGGCATGTGGAGCTCAACGTCATCACCGTAGTCGCATACGCCGCATGCCTTAGCCATAGCGTTAGGTCTGATGAGCGGCTTGCCGTAGAAGTTTCCGATGTCTTCTGACCAGTCATATGTAATATCTTCGAGAGTCTTGTCGCCTCTGCAGATAGCAGCAGCTTCCATGATAGCGTCTACGATGTGCTTGTATCCTGTACATCTGCAGACATTTCTGTGTTTCTGGAGCCAGTCTCTGACTTCTTCTCTTGTAGGATCAGGATTTTCCTGGATCAGCTGGTAAGCTGAAACGATGAATCCCGGAACACAGAATCCGCACTGAACTGCACCAAGGTGCACCCATGCGTACTGGAGCGGATGAGGGTGAAGAACAGTACCGATACCTTCTATAGTAGTTACTGATGAGTATTCTTCAACTCTCTTGATCTTTTTGGTACATGAACGTATTACTTTGCCGTCCAGGATAACTGAACATGCACCGCATACACCTGTACCGCAGCCTACCTTTGTTCCTGTGAGTCCGAGACGACGAAGGACGTCTGAAAGAGTATCCTTCTCCGGATCACAGATGAACATACGGTCAGCTCCGTTGATGTTCAACGTCATTTTCTTTAAATTCATAATTGCCTCCATTCACTTTTACTTGCCTTGAATAGTGATTTAATAATATTCTAACAGTTCCGATATAAAAGGGTCAACAGGTATTATCTTAAATACTACAAATGATACATGGTGTCTCAAAAATAAGAAAATCGTGTTGTTCCGTTGACATTTTACTTTTTATACGTGTATAATCAAGAAAAATCGAAATACTCCGATTCTCATCGGGCACTCGTTGTCTGTGGGAACGTCAGGGTTTCGGGAGCGATCCCGGTGCCTGCCATTGTGCAAAGGAGACCATAAGAGAAGAATATGCAGGTCGGTCTGATACTGATCTATAGCTTGCTGTACTCTCTGGGCCTGCCTGTGCACTTTTTTTATTTTCGGAAATACCTTAAGCAGTATTTCCGGAATATCAGCCAAAGCTTCATACGGGATATCCGGCGGAGCTGACGCTGTTATAAAGCAGGAAATATCACTCAGATCATTTCCGGGATGTCTCCATGACCGCCTGCCGGGTGGAAGATGGTGCGTTCCCGTGTCTGACGTCATTTTTTTTAGGTTCGTCATCCACGACACTGCTGCTTGCCGGTGATTTGAATGAAAAGTGCACAGGCAAACCCGGAAAGAATGCTGCTGCGGATCATGATGACCGAGAAAGGAGAGAAGGAGAATGAAGAGGCTCAAATTCAACAAGGCAAACTGCATAGGCTGCCAGCTTTGCTCGCAGGTATGCTCGGCCTACAAAGAGGGCGAGTATGTGCCGTCGAAGGCAAGGATATTCATAGAAACGTACTATGATAAAGGTACACTTAAATATGCAGAGCATTTCTGTATTTTATGCGGTATGTGTGTCAAGGCATGTCCTGTAGGTGCAATAACCAAAGGCGACTATATAGAGGTAGATGCCGATAAATGTATAGGATGCGGTATATGCGAGGACAAATGTCCTAAGAAAGTCGTAAGGATCAGAGACGACAGGGCGTATATCTGCGACACATGTAAGGGTGATCCTAACTGTGTAAAGACGTGTCCGCAGCATGCGCTGACTTTTGAATAAGAACGGGAGGTAACGACAATGACAATGCTTGGATATCAGAATCGGGTACTGAGGATAAACCTCAAAGAAAAAACGGCCTCCACGGAGCCGCTGCGTATGGATTTTGCAGAAAAATACGTGGGATCGAAAGGTCTTGCTATAAGATATATGTATGAAGAACTAAAGCCTGGCATAGATGCGCTGGGACCTGAAAACAAGCTGTTCCTGACGACAGGACCGCTGACAGGAACTCCGGTGCCGTGCTCAGGAAAGCTTTCGGTAGCTGCAAAATCTCCGGCTACAGGTACAATGAATGACTGCTCCATCGGCGGTCATGCAGGTATCAGGATCAAGTTCGCAGGATATGATATGATAATTTTCGAAGATATTGCAGACTCTCCATGCTATGTGGTAATCGAAGACGACACTGTGGAGTTCCTGGATGCTTCTGATCTCTGGGGCAAAGGCTCTCATGAGGCAGAATCCATACTGGCTGAAAAGTACGGCATAGAGTACAGCATAATGTCCATCGGCCCGGCTGGAGAGACGATGAGCAACATGGCGTGCATCAATTCCGACTACTACAGACAGGCGGGACGAGGCGGCATCGGTGCTGTCATGGGTTCCAAGAAAATGAAAGCGATACTCATCAAGGGTACAGGCGGTGTTAAAGTTCCGGATGTAAAGAAAGCAACAGACAGGATCATAGAGCTCCTTCGCGAAAATGTTGTACAGGAAGACAACCAGTTCATCTTTGATGTAGGAACTACTGCTTTCCTTGAAGCCTGCAACGACGGAGGTATCATGCCATGGAAGAACTTCTCGGATACTACGGACGTACAGTGGACGGAATACAACGGAGATGTACTTATACAGCACAGAGAAGGCAAGCGTGGCTGCGGCAGCTGCGGCCTGGGCTGCGGTAACTTCCTGAAGATAGGAGATGCCATATGCGAAGGTCCGGAATATGAGACTATATCAGTTGCAGGGCCTAATGCAGGTATCAGGGATCCGTACTCGATAGTAAAGTTCAACATGGTTGCCGATGATGTGGGGCTCGATACAATAAGTGCCGGAGATACGATAATCTGGGCTATGGAAATGACTGAGAAGGGTATCCATGACTTCGGTATAAAATTCGGAGACGGAGAGGGCATGATAAGGCTCCTCAAGGAAATGGGTAACAGAACAGGTGTAGGTGCTGATCTGGCTGACGGCGTAAAGATCGCTTCTGAGAAATTCGGAGGAACAGATTTTGCCATGCAGGTAAAAGGTCTTGAATATCCTCAGTACGAACCACGTGGTTCATGGGGCATGTCTCTGTCATATGCCATTTCAGACAGAGGCGCATGTCATATGAGGTCGTATGCTCCGAATGCAGAGGTATTCGAAGCGTCAATACCTCCTTACACTGCAGAGGGAAAAGGTCAGATGGTATATGATCTGCAGGAATTCAATGCTATCAAGTTCAGCCTCTGCATATGCGATTTCTGGGGCACGATAACATACGAAATCATGGCCGAGCTGCTGACACTGGTTACAGGAAGAGAATGGACTGTGGAAGAGATGTCGGAAGTCGGCAGGAGAGTAATAAACATAGCCAGAGCCTACAACCAGAGAGAAGGCTTCAACAGAACGCACGATACTGTGCCTAAGCGTGTAGTCAAGGAAGCTCTGCAGAACGGTCCTGCAGCAGGACAGGTGATCCCGCCTGAAGCATTCGAAGACATGCTCGACCAGTACTACGAGGTCATGGGATGGAACAACGACGGCACGATGCCTGAGGAACTGATACAGTCACTGCTTTAAGGCAGTAATGACGGCAGAAAGATGCCGTAAAATGAATATTGCACATATCATACAACAGTTTGCAGCTTCTGATGATCTGCGCGCCTCCCATGCGCAGATCTCCGGAAGCTTTTGTTGGATTTTTGGAACATATACAGATCACTGATGCAGGGCATTGTTTCCATACGGATATGCAGTTATAATATAAAAAATAAAGCAAAGTCATAATGCCAGGAGGTGAGAAAAGCATGAAAGTGACTATAACTATGCGAGGCACTCTGAAAAAATATTTCGGAGACGACAAGGAGCGTGTTTATGAAGTACCTGAAGGGTGCACCTGCGATGAGGCACTGCAGATAGCAGGGCTGAACTACAGAGAGATAAAGAATTTCGGGTTCGTCTCGGTCAATAATATGAGGGTGATGATAGATTCACCTCTCCATGACGGAGATTACCTGAAAGCTTTTTCGAGAGTGTCAGGAGGTTGATGGATATGACCGGGATAATGAAAGACCGTTACAACAGGAATCTGGGAACTGTAAGCGCTGAAGAGCAGCAGCTGCTGAAGACGAAGTCGGTCTGTGTCGCAGGCTGCGGAGGCCTCGGCGGTACAGTGATAGAAAATCTGACACGTATAGGAACAGGTAATATAACAGCGATCGATGGTGATGTATTCGAAGAGTCGAACCTCAACCGGCAGGTGCTTTCCAACGAAGCCGATATTGGCCGACTGAAGGCAGAGGAAGCAGCAGGACAGATGAAACTGATAAATTCAGAAGTGACTGTAACGCCGGTTGCAGAATTCGTCAGAGCAGACAATGCCAGACGGCTGGTGGCAGGCCATGATGTAGTGGTGGACGCCCTGGACAATATCAGCAGCAGGAAGATTCTTGAGGCAGCCTGCGAGGCTGAGGGCATACCTCTCGTACACGGAGCCATAGCAGGCTGGAACGGACAGGTGGCTGTGATAATGCCGGGAGACAGGATCATAGAGATGATATACAGCGGAGATGAAGACAAAGGTTCAGAGCGGGAGACGGGTAACCCTGCATTCACCCCGGCGGTCATCGCATCCATGGAGGCTGCGGAGGTCATAAAACTGCTGCTTGGCAGGGAAGGCGTTCTGAGAAACAGGATGCTGATGGCAGACCTGCTCAATCACCAGTATGAGATCGTGGATTTCGGAGAGTGATATCATGAGAGTTGTGATGGTAAAAGGCTTTTCCAAGACAGGAAAGACGACAACAGTGACACTGCTCACAGAAGAACTCCGCAGACGTGGCTATTCGGTGGGAACGATAAAGGACATACATTTTGAAGGCTACAGAGCTGATACTCCGGGAACCGATACGGACAAGCACCGATGCAGCGGTGCATACAGAGTCACGGCTCTGGGTCCGGCAGACACGGCGATAATCATGGATTCCCGTATGAAGCCCGAGGCGGTGCTCAAATATTATAAAGAGGATTTTATCATACTTGAAGGCGACTGCGGCATAAAGTGCCCGACGATAATCACCGGCAGGACGACAGATGATATAGATAAACGCATGTGTGATGAGGCTTTTGCCTTTTCGGGAATAATATCAGGAGAAATGAGCGAATACAACGGATTACCCGTGGTGGACGCGATGAAGGAAGCAGGGAGACTGGCAGATATGGTCGAACAGAAAACGAAGAAAAATGAAGAAGAGCTCGATGTGCAGCTTTTCATAGACGGTGACGAGATAGGCATGGTGCCTTTCGTGCAGAAAACACTTAAAAACGTAGTGGAGGGAGCGGTGAAAGCTCTGGACGGATACGAAGAGGGAAAGGAAATAGTGATCAGGATAAAATGAGATTATTGAATACAGATACCCTTGAAGAAGCAAGAGCGAAGCTGCTGGAAGAGGCTGAGAAAGCCCCGCCGGGAAGAGAATATGTGCCTTTTGAAGAAAGTCTCGGCCGTATACTGGCAGAGGATCTTGTGTCGGAGGTGAACATACCTGATTTCAGGAAGTCTTCCGTTGACGGATATGCTGTGGTTTCAAAAGATACCCAGGGAGTCACGGACAGCATCCCGGTTTTCCTCGAGGTCACTGAAGAAGTTGCTATGGGTCACGCTCCGTCGGGAAAAATCATGTCAGGGCAGGCTGTATACGTGCCTACAGGGGGAATGCTCCCCGATGGTGCAGATGCCATGGTGATGGTGGAGTATGCAGAGAAATTCGACGAGAACAGCATCGCTGTTTACGATTCCGTGTCGCCAGGCAGGAATGTGATACAGGCCGGCGAAGATGTCCGCAGAGGCAGCGTGCTGACTAGAAAAGGTACGAAGGTGCGTCCCCAGGAAGTCGGCGTCATGGCTTCTGCAGGGATCAGCCGCGTATGTGTCACGGCACCCTGGAAGATAACTGTAATATCCACAGGTGACGAACTGGTGGATGTGGAGGATATACCGGAAAAAGGTCAGACAAGAGACATAAATACATATTCTGTATCCGCAGCCGGCAGGAAATACGGGTTCGAGGTGATATCAAGAAAAGTCCTGAAAGATGATCGTGCTCTGATATGTGACGCTGTGGAAGAAGCAATGACAGTCAGCGATGTGGTGCTCGTGTCAGGAGGCAGTTCCCAGGGCGACAAGGATTTCACTGCAGGGATAATGGATGAACTGGCAGAACCGGGGGTGCTGACCCACGGTATAGCGCTGAAACCAGGCAAGCCGACCATACTGGCATATGATGAAAAATCATCAACTGTACTGGCAGGACTTCCCGGGCATCCCGCGGCAGCGCTGATGGTCTTCGAACTGATCATAGGCTGGCTTTACAGAAAGCTGGCAGGAATAAAGGAACCATGCAGAGTACCGGCAAGGATAACGGAAAACGTGGCAGCAGCCGGAGGCAAGACGACATGTCTGCTGGTGGAACTCGTTGAAGATCAGAAGGAGGCCGGGATCCGGGAAAACGGATGCATATACAGCGCACAGCCGCTTTTCGGCAAGTCGGGTCTAATGACGACGCTTGCCAGGGCAGACGGATATACACTTATAGATACAGACGATGAAGGTCTGAAAGAGGATCAGATCGTGCAGGTGACGCTGTTCTGACAGCGCAGATGCAGTTGATACAGGAGCAGATTTATGGGTAAGAAAAGAAACCTCTATCTTAGAACCATCCCTGTGGATGAAGCCAGAGAAAAATACATGGCAAGGGTGGAGGAGATAACAGAAATAAAATATGAAACGATACCGGTGACGGATAGTCTGGGGAGGGTGACGGCCTCCGCGATATACGCCAGATACAGCTCGCCGCTGTTCAATGCTTCGGCGATGGACGGTATCGCAGTAAAGGCAGAGGACACAGCATCAGCATCGGAAACGGATCCGGTGATACTGCCTGAAGACAGATATGTGGTCGTCGATACAGGCGATCCTGTGCATTTTCCGTGCGATGCGGTGATAATGGCAGAGGACATAGTCGAAACTGATGACGGCGTGAAGATATCCGCTTCGGCAGCACCGTGGCAGCACATCAGACCAGTAGGCGAGGACATCGTTGCCGGTGAGATGATACTGCCGGGCAGTCACAGGATAAGAGCCATAGATATCGGCGTGCTGCTTTCTGCAGGGATAATAAATATCGATGTGGTGAAACGACCTGAGGTGGCTATTTTCCCTACGGGCACGGAGATAATAGAACCGGAAAGCGAGCCGGAAGAGGGCAGCATCATAGAATCCAATTCACGCATGTTCGAGAACATGGTGACTGCTTCAGGCGGCATCGGCCACAGATTCCCGCCGATCCCCGATGATTATGAGCGGATAAAAACGAAGATCTCCGATGCAGTTGACAGGTTCGATATGGTGATCGTGAACGCCGGTTCCAGCGCCGGTACAGAGGATTACACGGTGCATGTGCTGAGGGAGCTTGGCGAGGTCATCGTACACGGCGTATCCATAAAGCCGGGCAAGCCGGTCATACTGGCGATAGTAAGGGGCAAGCCAGTCATCGGTCTGCCGGGATATCCGGTCTCTGCATACATAGGGTTCGAGAATTTCGTGATCCCGGTGCTGCAGCTGATGGGCAGACGCAGGGAAAAGACTGCCGAGACCGTGGAAGCGCATATTTCAAGGAGGCTGGTGTCCAGTCTCAAGCACAAGGAATATGTTCGCGTCAAAGTTGGCAAGGTCGATGACAAGTTCATCGCATCGCCGCTGGCGAGAGGTGCAGGCGCCGCAATGTCTCTGGTCAGGGCTGACGGATTCTGCATCATAGAGCAGAGCAGTGAAGGCGTCGAGGCCGGTGACAGGGTACAGATAGAACTTTACAGGAGCAGGGACGAGATAGAAAAGACGGCAGTTGTCATCGGAAGCCACGATCTGATACTGGATGTGATGGCAGATATGCTGGCGGAAAACTATGATGATGTGTTCATTTCCAGCACGCATGTTGGCAGTATGGGCGGTCTGATGGCTCTCAGGCGAGGCGAGGCGCATATGGCTCCGGTACATCTGCTGGATGAGGCCACAGGCGAATACAATGTCGAATACATAAAGAAAATGTTCAGCGAGCCTATGGCTCTCATCAAAGGCGTGCACCGCATACAGGGCATAATGGTCAAGAAGGGGAATCCTCTCGGCATAAAGTCGCTTGAGGATATCGCAGACAGGAACGTGAGATATGTCAACCGCCAGCGTGGCGCAGGCACAAGGGTCCTGCTGGACTATAAGATAAAGTGCCTTGGCATAGAGCCGGAGCATATAAACGGCTACGACCGTGAAATGGCAACGCATATGGCAGTGGCTGCAGCAGTAGCCAGTGATGGGGCAGATGCCGGGATGGGTGTGCTGTCGGCGGCCCGCAGTATGGGGCTGGACTTCATACCTGTAGGCAATGAAGAGTACGATTTTGCCATACCGCAGCGGTTCCTGCAGCTGCCGCAGATAAAAGCATTTCTTGAAGTGCTGACCAGCGAAAGCTTCAGACAGAAGCTGGATGAACTTGGCGGATACAGCACAGAGAATGCAGGGAAGATAATAATGATATGAAAAAGGTGTGCTGCCGGCCAGTTACGGCAGGAAGACAAAAAATAAAAATGCTCTCAGACCATATGGCCCGGGAGCATTTTTTAAAGCAGTTATTTGTTCCTGCCGGAAAGCCGTGATTTGCCGGCGGCAAGCTTTTCGCGCCAGGATTTCAGCGATTTGGATAATTTGACGTTTTCGCTGTAGTCTACAGGAACATCTATTATAACAGGTCGGTCATGCTGGAATGCCTTTTCAAGAAGTTCCGGCAGGTCAGAAGCCTTGTTCACACGATATCCGATGCAGTTCATCGACTCGGCCAGCTTGACGAAATCGGGATTGGTGAAATCGGTGAAATATGTCTCTCCATACTGATCCATCTGTTTCCATTTGATGAGCCCGTATGAACTGTCGTTCATTATGAGGACGACTATGTTCAGCTTGAGTCTCACTGCAGTTTCCAGCTCCTGGGAATTCATCATGAAACCGCCGTCTCCGGTTATGGTCAGTATGCGTCTTTCAGGATGCACAAGCTTGGCGCTTATAGCTCCCGGAAGACCTATTCCCATAGTCGCAAATCCATTTGAAATGATGCATGTGTTCGGCTCATAGCAGTGGTAAAGACGTGCGATCCACATTTTGTGTGCGCCCACATCGGAGATCAGGATGTCTTTCCTGCCAAGTGCTTTTCTGACATCTCTGATTATTCGCTGCGGTTTCATAGGGCAGATGTCGTTATCTGCATCTTTTGCAAATGATGCATCGAAGGCCTGGCGTATTTTGAGGACGTTTTCAGGTTCAGGACGGTTCTCTGAGTTGAGTTCATCCACGATCCTGTTGAGGGCGTCTGAAATATCACCGACTACCTCAACGTCGCACTGGTAGTATTTGTTGATGTGTGCAGGAGTTGTGGAAATATGTACTATCTTCGCATTGTTGTCCTGGTTCCATCTGAATGGTGAAAATTCCACAAGGTCGTATCCTATGGCAACGATGAGGTCAGCGTCCACCAGCAGTTTGTTGGCGTGGTCATACTGCGGGATGCCGACTGTCATCATGGCGTATTTGTTGTCATAAGGGATTATACCCTTGGCCATCATGGTATTGATAACAGGTATCTTCAGGTCTTCTGCAAAACGTGTCAGAGATTTCGATGCATGGACACGGACTGCCTGGCTGCCTGCCAGTATAACCGGATTTGAAGCCTGGCTGATGAGTTTTGCAGCTTCGGATATCGAACGGTCCACAGCCTTTTCCT
>CAKQNZ010000031.1 GCA_934255435.1 uncultured Clostridia bacterium
GATCTGATCACGTTGTCGTCCTTCTCAGCCATTACGATCAGTGCTTTCTTGCCTGCCTTGATGTTTTCGAGCATCTTTACCATTTCTTTTGTTTTAGGAGCTTCGAATTTGATCTCGTCCATAACGATGATCTCGTTTTCAGCGACCTTTGAAGAAAGGGCTGAAAGCATTGCCAGTCTTCTCATCTTCTTAGGGAGTGTATATCTGTAGCTTCTTGGCTTTGGTGCGAATACCACACCGCCTCCTACCTGTGAAGGGTCAGTTGTGCTTCCCTGCCTGTGTCTGCCTGTTCCCTTCTGTCTGAAAGGCTTTCTGCCTCCTCCTCTGACTTCAGCTCTGGTTTTAGCAGACTGCGTGCCCTGTCTTCTGTTGGCTAAAATGTTTTTTACTACTGCATGAACTGCATTCTGGTTCGGTTCGATTCCGAATATCTCGTCTTTGAGCTCGAGTGTTCCGGCTTCGTTGCCCGCCATATTCAGCATTGTCAATTTTGACATTTTACTTCCTCCTTCCTGAAGTCATCTATTTCTGTCCCTTTACTGCATACTGGATGCGAACGATTCCGCCTTTGTTTCCCGGAACGGCACCCTTGATCAGCATAAGGTTCCTGTCTTCTATAACTTTTACCAGTTCAACATTCTGAACAGTTACTGTCTCACGACCCATTCTTCCCGGACCAGCGTTGCCTTTGAATACTCTTGAAGGATAAGTACCTGCAGCCAGCGCTCCGGCAAGTCTCTTATGCTTTGAACCGTGGCTCATAGGACCTCTGTGGTGTCCGTGTCTCTTGATATTGCCCTGGGTTCCTTTACCCTTTGAAGTACCTGTCACGTCCAGTTTCTTGCCTTCTTCGAAGTCAGCAACAGTGATCTGCTGTCCGATCTCGTAAATTTCGCCTTCTTCAGGTCTGAACTCAGCAAGATGCTTTTTAGGTGTGATACCGTTTTTAGCAAAGTGGCCTGTCATAGGCTTGTTTACTCTGTGTGGCTTTGCGTCCACGAATCCGAACTGTACCGCATCGTATCCGTCGTTTTCAACGGTCTTGATCTGCGTTACTGTCATAGGGCCTGCTTCAACTACTGTTACAGGCACTACTGCGCCATGCTCAGTGAATATCTGAGTCATGCCCATCTTTTTTCCTAAGATAGTTTTCATTAAAATTCCTCCTGTTTACTTACAGCGGGCCGGAACACCATCTGGCTGCCAATGCAACTCTGCAGTCCATGCTATGCGCCGTCCTTACTAAGGGAGTACCCTTCGCTTTCGTGTTGTTCTGCTTCCTGCTAAAGCTTGATCTCGATGTCAACGCCTGCAGGCAGATCGAGCTTTGTCAGAGCATCTGTCGTCTTTGCTGTGGCACTGGTGATGTCAATCAGTCTCTTGTGTGTTCTCTGCTCGAACTGTTCTCTTGAATCTTTGTACTTATGAACGGCTCTCAGAATAGTTACGACTTCCTTTTCTGTAGGAAGCGGAATAGGTCCTGAAACCTCTGCGCCTGTTTTCTTGGCAGTCTCTACGATCTTTGCAGCAGACTGGTCGAGGAGCGCATGATCATAAGCTTTTAATTTGATTCTGATTTTCTGTAATTCGCTCATTTTGTCCTCCTAAGTTTTTGTACTGTTTTCGCTATGCTCGTACAAGGGGTTCTTTCCCGGAATTTCAACGTGTACGACATTTCTTACACATTGCACACGCTTTCGTGTGTTCCTATATTTTCACCCACAATAAAAATCCGGCGAATCCCTTCGCCCCCATCTTCTGTGGGGACAATTCTCAGTGGAAATTCTCCTATAGCAAGGTAACTTCCCACATCATCGCCTTACACAAGCTTGTTTAGTATATAATAAATCAGCGGTTATTGCAAGGGGTTTTTCGAAACTTTTTTATCTTTTTTCATTCCAGCAAATCCTATGATTTCAACATATACAGAACCCATCACTTGCACACTTTTCTCCGTGTTTCTTTCTGACTTTTCCACCATCAGTACATACGCCTTTGCTTTTTTCAGAGACTGTATATCGCTGATGCATTCACATTGCAGTGATCATTTTTCACAAAAACAATGCAGGATGTTCCGAAAAACATCCTGCAGTATATGTACGTTATATCATAATATGTTCCTGTCTTCGACTCCTGACAGAAAATCTGCAGCTTTGGCCATAGCGTGCTTTCCTGCATCCTCTATGGAGCCGCCACGCATAGTTTCTGCTATTATGGCAGCCGACGCCACATCCCCTGCACCTGATGTGCTTGCGAATGAAATCATCTTCTCAGGTCTGAGCACACCTTCGTTCATGCCTTCTTTATAGTAGAGACCGCCGCCTTTCATCGTTATGATGACTTTTTCGACGCCCTGTTCGTGGAAAAAGCTGCCGGCAGCCATCAGCTGATCTTCGCTGAGTATCGTTTTTCCTGTAATAGTCTCAGCTTCCTCTCTGCCCGGCATTATGCTGTGGAACCTGCCGATATGCTTTGCAGCTCTGAGGCTGCCCGGTTTGCCTGCAGGGTCGAAAAACAGCTTCACGTCGTCTCTTTCGCCGTATCTGCTGCATATATGTTCTATCGTTTCCTCCGGTATCATACCATCCACGACTATAGCCTCAGCCCTGTCGAGTGTATCACTGAACTTGTCGATATACTCAGGCGTTATGGCTTCTGTCAGCAGGCTGTTTTTCTTTTCCATTTCTTTGTCGCCCAGTATGTTGAAGAAAGTCACACGTACAGGAGTGACGCCATCGAAACGGCCTACGCCGCTTATGTCCACTCCACGCTCACGAAGCTCCTCCGCCGCACCTATGCCTGCTATATCATTGCCTGTAGCCGATATGAACGATACTTCATATCCCTCGTCCGCAAGATATCCTGCGATATTGAAACCGCATCCGCAGCTTCTGATCGACATCCTGTCTCTGCCTTCTTTGAATATCTCCTCTGCACGCTCCTCAGGCGTCGGGAAGCTTCCCATTTCTGCGTTGGTCTGCATACCGTACTCATCAACGCCTTCAGGGCGCTCCGGTGCACCCATCCTGATATCGACCATGACTTCGGTCGCTCCTATAACTGCAATCATTTCTTTCTCCTTCGCTTATATCATTCCACAAAAATACTGCCACCAATAAATTCTCTCATTATCGAGTTGTTAGGTATATATCTTTCGTCATCTATGACATCGAAAAACCTTATAAAATCCAGCATCCTCACAGCTTCACTGTATTCCGGCTGATCAGGACGAACCTCCCTGAGCAGCGGCTCTGCATATTTCTTCAGAACAGCAAGCTCGTATACCAGTGCCGAATTGAAGAGCACGTCAGCTTCTCCGTTGTACGGGAAGATATTTTTATCCTCTCCGGCTCTGACGCTTGGCCACTGCGCTATGGTATCCGCTGCAGAGTGACCTCTGTACTTGTAGTCCCTGACTATCCTGCGCAGCATCCTGGCGTCTGTGGTAGGCACACGGTTATGCATATCTATGTTCAGCTGAGTGAACGGACTTATATATATCCTGAACTTTTCCCATTCGTCTATATACGGAGTGAGCCTGTCGTTCAGAGCGTGTATACCCTCGATCACTACTGGCTGGTTCCTGCCTATCGATGTTATGCGGTGCCCGAATCTCTTAGTGCCCTCCATGAAGTCGAATTCCGGCAGATCCACAGTCTTTCCAGCCAGCAGACCGTTCATATTGCTGTTGAACAGCTCTATATCCACACATTCCAGATCCTCGTAGTTAGGCTGTCCGTCAGGTCCGACAGGAGTATCCTTCCTCTCAACGAAATAGTCGTCTGTACCCATGTAAAGCGGTTCAAGACCATTGACTCTCAGCTGCACGCACAGCCTTCTGGCGAATGTAGTCTTGCCCGATGAAGACGGTCCTGCGATCAGCACGATACGTCTCTGCTCTCTGGTTATCCTGTCTGCTATCTCAGCTACCTTCTTCTCGTGAAGTGCCTCCGAAAGCAGTATGAGATCACGAGCCCTGCCGTGCCTTATCTTGTCATTGAGTTCCGCAAGATACTCTATGTCCAGAAGGCGCTGCCACTTGTTGGCCTCGCCGAAGGCCATGTAAAGTTTGCGGTCGTCCCTGAACTGCGGTATGACGTCCGGTCTGTCAGGATAAGGGAATCTCAGCAGCACACCCCGTCTGTATTTCCTGAGTTCGAAATATTCTATGTAGCCTGTTGACGGCACCATCAGCCCGTAGAAAAAATTGCGGTAATCCTGTATCCTGTAGAATTTCGCTTTCTTCACGTCGTCTGCATGCTCCAGCAGCGTAGACTTTTCAGGATAGTCGTATCCTTTCCATATTTCTATTGCCTGTTCTCTCGTATATTCCTCTCTGACAACAGGTATGTCCTCTGCCACCAGCTGGTGCATGCGCTGCTGCACAGCTTCCACCTGTTCAGCTGTCACCGGCTCAGGAGTCTTTATCTCCGTGTAAAGTCCCTTGTCCAGAGAATTTTCTATTTCTACTGATACAGCTCCCAGAACGTCCCTCACCGCCTTGAGATAAAGCAGCGAAACGCTGTGCTGATATGCAAGATTGGCGCTGTAGGTCCTCATATCGAGAAACTCTATCACAGCATCCGATGCGACAGTTTCAGTAAGTTCACGGTCGCATCCGTCGACTCTTGCTATAAGTATCCTGTAAGGGTGCCTGCCCTGGAATTCATCTGCCAGGTCTTTGAGAAGTACAGGTGATCCGCTGACTACCTCAGTCTCTCCGGCATCTGTCTTTATTTTCAGTCTGATCTGCATCTTCAATTCACCTCTCGATCTCTGATGCTCATGTTCCTGTTATGCTGCACCACCTCTGGTGATGCACTGACTTATAGTATACCATATATATACAGATTCTCAAAGATAAAGAGTCTGGTCATTTCATCATCTTTGTGCGATATCGGCCAGCGAAAACTCTATGACTTCTCCCAGACCTTCCAGCGTAGTCTCTATCTGACAGCCCATCCTGCCTCCACTGAAAAATATCCTGTCATAGCCTGCTGCACTGCTGTCTATGGTCGTCCTGAAGAACTTTTTCATTCCTACAGGAGAACATCCGCCGTGTATGTATCCTGTCAGCGGCAGCAGCTCCCTGGACTTTATCATAGCTACATTCTTCTCACCTACGCTTTTAGCGGCTTTCTTCAGATCCAGCTCACCGCTCACCGGTACCATGAACACATAATGCTCTCCAGAGCGTCCCACAGTAACAAGCGTCTTGAAAACTGCACCGGGATCTTCCCCCAGGCTTGCCGCCACATCGTCGCCTGCAACAGCTCCTGACGCTGTATAGTCGTGCATACTGTAGTCTATCCTGCGGCTGTCAAATATCCGCATCACATTTGTCTTTTCTTCTTTCTTTTTCATGATATGCCACCTCCTGCATGATCCACATACCGGAATATGTCTTTATCCTGAACAGACCGCTGCCTGTCTGAGGCAGCGGTCTGCGGGTCCATACGTTGCTTTTACATTTCTGGTATGATGCCAGACTCACTGCTCCTGTGCATCATCTTCTGTGACCGGTATATCATCTTCCGATCTGTCTATGACATCCTGGCTGCGCCTCTTCGATCTGTGGCGCCTTATGATGTCCAGCATGAGACGCATCTCCTTCTCATGCAAAGTAATTCCTCTGGACATGTGTTCGTGGGCAGGATCCCAGTCTCTGATGTCGTATTTAGGTGTACCGCCGTTCCAGCTTACTATGTTAAGTTCTCTGGTCCAGCCAGTCGAATACGTTGCCAGGACGCCGAGATGTTCTGTTATCTCGAACGTGACATCTCTGTCAAAATCTCTGTGTACTGCCATTATCGCTCTCCTTCCTTGTTCTGCCGCCCTGCCGGACGGTATCATAAGTGCAGCTGCATTTCTCAGGTTAATAATAGCAGTATTGTAAATATATGTCAAGTTATTTCCTAATTTTTACCACCTGTTTTTATTCATCCATAGCTTTCTTTATGATCGCTGGAAGTCTGCGGCATTTATCTTCGGATATCGATGCCACTGAAACACGGAGTCCCTTGGCAAGAGGAACGATGAACACGCCTTCCTTTTCGAGTTTCCTGCTTATGGCGTCCGGGTCGTCGCACGGTATGGACACGAAGAAACCTGCATCGAAAGGAACTATATCAAGGCTGACTTCCTCTGCAGCTTCTGTAAAGGCTCTGCCTCTTGATGCAAGCATATCACGGTAGTGAGCTCTCTCTGCATTGACACTGGCCAGCAGCTCCGGATCTCCGTAGATCCTGGAAAGTATCACCTGCGCCACCTTTGCACTGTTGGACCATGAACCTCTCGAAGAATATTCGCATACACGCTTGAATTCGTCTGCGATGGCTTCTGTACGGGCGATACAGATCATTGCTCCGCATCTCGTACCATAAAGAGTATATGTCTTGGAAAGGCTGTATGCCACTATGGATATCACGTTTTCCGGCAGTTCGTCCAGCTTAGGCAGGAATCTCCTGTATTCTTCTTCATCCCCTGCAAAATCTATATATGCTGCATCCACCACTAAAGCTATGGCTTTGCCGCATTCTGCTGCTTTGTTCAGGACTGCTATGACTTTATCCCAGTCTTCGAGGGTCAGCGAGTATCCTGTAGGGTTGTGAGCCGGCGTATTGAGGATAGTGACGAGACTTTCCTGGCATGCCAGAAGCTCGTTCACCTTTACTTCGAAATCTCCTGCATTGAACTTCCTGTCCGCTGTGAAAAACTCGAATGTCGCTATACTCCTGCCGATCTCTCCTGCTATGGTGTTGTACGGAGCCCAGTGCCAGTCTGATGTCAGCACCTTGTCCCCGCCGGAAGAATAGTTCGCTATGACATTCCTCAGAGAACCTGTGCCACCGGGAGTGGCGACAGCTCTTGTATAACCCTTTGGGCGGTGATCTCCGAAAGCAGCCTGCTGCACATCTTCTCTGAAAGATGCGATGCCGCCTATCGGTGCATAATCCGCATAATCTCTCGGACTGAGGTGCTTGAACACTTTGTCCACCGATGAAAGTACCACCAGCTCGCCGTTATCATCGAGCAGCGAGCCTATAGTCGCATTGATGACCTTGTCCGCACCCTTTTCGGCGATCATTGCTTTTGCCCTGTTGCTTATACCGAAGATCTTGTCCTCCTGCGGTATATGCCGTCCGTTTTCTCTTGCTAAAATGTATTCTGTCATTTTTATACGCTCCTTTTTTACCATGTTCATATACTGATTATTACAGTTACCGGTTCCGGCCTTTCCGGATAGTTCTGCCGGTCTTTGCTGAAACCATACAGATATAATTGTAACACTGCCCGGCATCATCGTAAACCGTGAAAATGCAGAAAATATCCATTACATCATACAATTAATTTACAGTATTAATTCTGTTTTTCCTGTCGATAATATATACCATGGAGGAGAAAATATATGAGACAGGAAAAAAAACAGAAAGACAGGACTGCCGCTGCACTGGTACTCTGCTTCTGCCTTATGGCCCTGGTATCTGTATTTGTGGTGAAAGCCAGTATCGACAAGGTCAAGGATAATCTGCAGAGCACACGCAGCGCCGAGGTAGTCAAGAAAAAGCCTGCCGGCAAAAGCGATACATCCGCATCGAAAGAAAGCATCGTCGACAGCCGCAGCAGCGAAAGCGATGGCAAAAAAAACAGCAGTACAGATCATGACTTTATCATGCCCGTAAACGGCGAGATCATAATGAAATATTCTGCGGATATGCCGATATACTGGCCCACCCTCGACCAGTACATGACCCATGAAGGCATCGATATATCCGCACCTGAAAGCACAGGTGTCAAGGCCTGCGCCGGAGGCACCATCACAAAGATCGATGAAGATGACAGATTCGGTATCACCATGGAGATCAACCACGGAGACGGCGTCATTTCAGTCTACGGAAATCTGTCCAGGGACGATATGGCCGAGCTGGGTCAGATCGTAAAGAAAGGCGATATCATAGGCAGGACAGGCAAAACGTCGATGTTCGAATACGACAGTCCCGCTCATCTGCATTTTGAAATAAAAAAAGACGAAGAGCCTGCCGACCCCGGAGAATATATCCCGCTGTGAACATATACCTCCGAATTGCCGGTATCCGCATCCGCCCCGGAATTGCACGCATATATGCGTTGTCTTCGGGGTTTTTCGTCTTTGTATCTTTATTCTTTTTTCATGGGATCATGCCCGGATATGCATATTTACTGCAGACGTTCTGCACCGCCGAAAGTTTCCTGCATATATCTGGGATCAGCCGCTGCAAAAGGCTGTCCACTGAGCAGTATACTTTATCTGCATCCCGGACCGGCCGTCTTGCTTGCCTGTATCAATCTATCCACAGTCTGACATAGTTGATGTTCTTGTCCCTGCCTCTGAAACGGTCTTCATACTCGGTGGTGGTCAGTCTCGATTCAAAGCTGCTGCCGTGCAGATCTCTTGTCTGCTGCTGTATGACAAGCCCGCAGGCTTCGATCTCTTCGAGGGTGAACTCGTAAAGTCCATCGTTGTCTGTTTTTATCTCGATGAAGCCTCCCGTTTTCACTGCTTTCCTGTAGTCCTCAAGACGCTTCCTGTATGTCAGCCTTCTTTTGGCGTGTCGTGCCTTGGGCCATGGATCGCTGAAATTCAGGTAGATACCGTCCAGGCTGTTTTCTGCAAAGAAATCGCTCATATCATCTATATACGACATTATGAATCTCAGATTAGGCAGCGCGTCTGTGCCGTACTGCTGCTGTCCCGCCTCGCAGGCTTTTTCGAGAGCTCTCAGTATCACTGTGTCCTGCCCCTCGACAGCTATGAAATCACTGCCGGGTTCCTTCAGAGCCTTGCTGCAGATGAACTGTCCCTTGCCGCATCCTATTTCAAGAAAAAGCGGTCGCTCTCCGCTGAAATGCTCTTTCCAGCCTTCACCTTCAGGCTCATTTATCATCTGATCCGAATAGTTCTGCAGCCTCGCTTCAAGATCCTTTGGTTTTCTCTGTCTCATATGAAAATTCTCTCTAAAACTATGATAGCAAGAAAAATAACGAAAACTGCCGATGCTGCTATATCTCTGCCGCATATCTTCATACCGTTCATCCTGGTACGTCTGATATTGCCGCCGTAGCATCTGGCCTCCATAGCCATGGCAAGATCCTGGGCTATCCTGAATGCACTGATGAACAGCGGTACAAGTATAGGTATCAGCGCCTTGGCTCTGTTTATGATATTTCCGCTTTCGAAATCTGCACCTCTCGCCTGCTGCGCTTTCATTATCTTGTCGGTTTCCTCAAGGAGCGTAGGTATGAATCTCAGCGCTATGGTCATCATCATCGCCAGTTCATGGGCAGGCAGACCAAAGCGTTTGAATGGCGAAAGCAGCGCCTCTATACCGTCCGTAAGGCTTATTGGCTTTGTAGTCAGCGTCAGCAGTGACGAACCTATTATCAGCAGTACCAGTCTCACAGCCATGAAAACAGCGGTCCTTAGCCCTTCTTTTGATATTTCAAGTATCCACAGTGATACCAGAACCTCACCTTTTATCATGAACATATTCAGTATGAATGTGAACAATATTATCAGGAACACAGGTTTCAGTCCTCTGAGTATGAACTTCACCGGCACCCTGGAAACTGCAGTCACTACAGCCAGGCCTGCGAAGGCTATGGCGAATCCTATGAAATCCCTGACTATGAAAAGTGCCACTATGTAGAGCACTGTTGCCACTATCTTGATACGCGGGTCCAGCCTGTGGACCAGTGAATTCCCGGGATAGTACTGCCCGAGGGTAATATCTCTTATCATTTATCCGAACCTTTACTTTTCAAAACTTCTGCGATACTGTCCGCTGCTTCATCCATCGTAACAGGAACTCCCGGAATGCTGAGCCCGGATCTGCGCAGTTTTACGACAAGCTCCATGGAATCAGGCAATGCCAGCCCGATCTCTTTGAGTTCCTTCTCATGGGAGAACACTTCCGACGGCGTGCCGCTCATCCTGAGCCTGCCGTGATCCATGACCATGACTTTATCGGACATCCTTGCGATATCATTCATATTGTGGGACACCAGGAAGATTATATTGTTTTCCCTGCGGTGTATCGTTTCCACCATATCAAGGATATCGTGATGAGCTCTCGGATTCAGCCCTGCTGTCGGCTCGTCCAGTATCAGGACTTCCGGCTTCATGGCTATGACTCCTGCAATAGCGACTCTTCGTTTCTGTCCTCCGGAAAGATCGAAGGGCGATGCGTCCTTCACAGCATCGTAGTCCAGCCCCACAAGGCCTATCGCCTCTCTGACACGTTCTTCTATCTCGTCTTCAGGAAGCCCCAGGTTTCCCGGTCCGAAGGCTACATCTTTGGCCACTGTCTCTTCGAAAAGCTGATATTCCGGATACTGGAACACAAGCCCTATCCTGCGTCGTATATCACGCATGACGACGCCCGGTGATGTTATATCCACTCCTCCGACTACGATCTGCCCGCTGTTTGGCTTGAGCAGTCCGTTGAGGTGCTGCAGCAGCGTTGACTTTCCGGAGCCTGTATGCCCGATTATGCCCACCATGCAGCCGTCTTCCACGCTGAAGCTGACATCGTCCAGTGCTTTGGATTCAAAAGGCAGTCCTTCATTGTATATATGTGTTAAATTCTTTACTTCTATTGACATAAAAATCCCACCATATCCTCTTCTGTAAGAATATCTTCAGGCACGTCGATGCCACGCTCTCTCAGCTTCATAGCCAGGTCCACTGCCGGAGGCACGTCAAGACTCAGTGCTTTGAGCTCATCTGCTCTTCTGAATATCTCCTCAGGGGTCCCTGTCATCTTCACATGTCCGTTGTCCAGCACGACGATCTTGTCCGCCTGGGCGGCTTCCTCCATGAAATGCGTTATCAGCAGCGTGGTTATGCCTTTGCTGTTGAGCTGTTTCACTATGGAAAGCACTTCGTGTCTGCCTCTTGGGTCCAGCATGGCTGTAGGCTCGTCGAAAACTATACATTCAGGCTCCATGGCAACTGCTCCTGCGATGGCTATCCTCTGCTTTTGTCCTCCGGAAAGCATATGCGGAGCTTTCTTCCTGTATTCGTACATCTCAACGCCTTTCAGGGCTTCATCCACCCTGCGCCTTATCTCTGCCGGGTCTATGCCAAGGTTCTCCGGACCAAACGCCACATCGTCCTCAACGATGGACGATACTATCTGGTTGTCCGGATTCTGGAACACCATGGCAACTTTCTGACGGACATCCCACAGCGTGTCCTGCTGTGATGTGTCCAGGCCGTCAACGTATATCTTTCCCGATGTCGGCACCAGCAGTCCGTTTATGTTCTTCGCCAGCGTGGACTTGCCTGAACCGTTCTGCCCTATGACAGCAGTAAAGCTGCCGCGTTCGACAGTGAACGAGATCCCGTCGATAGCACGGACAGCCTCTCCGCTTTCTTTCGTATATTCAAATACCAGATCTTCTATTTTTATGAAATCTGTCATCCGTTTTCCTTTCGTTCGGCCTGCTGCAGGTACATATGTCCGTGCAGCTCAGGCGGCTTTAGAAGGCCGGTCCTGCCACTATATCAGTCCTGCTGAGGTCCGTAATAGTCGTCCAGCCACTTTTTCATTGTGAATGTATCTGTCTGTCCCGGTGCGGATGCTGCTGCTCCTGCTGCAAAAGTGATACAGGATCCGTATCTTCCTGCTGCTACCCTTGTGCTCCTGCCCCATTCACCCATGGCGATAGTCACAAGCGGCCCTATGCCGTTTCTTGTCAGCAGTGCTGTGGCTTTGAGCAGGTTCTCTGCATCCTCCTTGCTGTTTGCCGTTGCCGCCAGCTTGCTGACATCAGCTCCCAGTTCGTGCATCTTTCTGATCAGGTTCACGATCTCATCAGGCGCCAGCATCCTTTCAAAATCGTGATACGATAATATAGCTCTGCAGCCGTATTTATGTATCTCCTCTATCTGTGATCTCAGACTGTACTCGTCAAATGTGTCATTTTCATCAAAAATCTCAATGTCTATGAAATCCACCAGCTGCGACTGGGCTACAAGATCCCTTATGCTGTCGTGCTGCACTCTGCTGATGTCTACCATGCCGCCCTGTCCTCTGCTTCTTATAGTGAAGATTATCGGCATGCCTGCTGCGATGTAGTTTATATCATCAAGGAGCTTTATCATTTCAAGATAGGTATCCTTGTCCTGCAGTTTCTCATCCAGATCCTCTATAGCCGACAGATAATAGTCCGCCCTCCATTCTATGATATCACAGGGCAGATTTTCTCTGACTATCTCACATTCCCTGATTATATCCTCCGGGGATGTGCTTATTATAGGAACAGCTACTTTAGGTCTCCCGGGCTGTAAAACCAAATCTTTTACTTTCAACATATCAAAGTATCCTTTCCGTATCTGTCTATCCCCATCACTGAAATATTCTAACACCTTTTTACAGCTTTGAAAAGTGTAAGAATATGGAGTTTATGCGAAATCGAAAAAAACACATTATACGATGATGACAGTATCAGTCCTTCTGCCTGACTGTACTGTTCAAAGGCTGCATCACCCCGGATACAGTGCCGCCCAGGCGGCTTATGCAAAAGCATACGGCTCAGCTGCTGCTTTCCCGGAATATCATATCTTGCCATCGTCCAGCCGTTTACCCGCTGGACTGCAATACACAAAACTGCTGCACCGGCGTGTTTCTCCGGTGCAGCAGTCTTTATCATGCTGTTTATCAGCTGATCATATCATGTTTTTGTCACAGCCTGCCTGCTATCTTTGCTGTCTCCTGCGGAATATCAGTACAACTGCTGCTGCGCAGGCTGCTGTCAGCATCAGCGCAATTATCATGCCCACATGTGTGTCATCGCCTGTCTTCGTGCGGTTCCCGCCGGTGCTGCCGTTTCTGCCAGGTTTCGAAGGGTTCTCCGGTTTTCCCGGTTTCTCAGGCTTGCTGTATTTGTTTGTGAACACTATCGGCTTATCGCCTGACTCACTGCGGGCCACATTCAACGTGCCGTCTTTACCGTCTGTCACAGATACATGTATATCGTGGACAGTCGTATCGTAGCTGACGTTTTCAGCCTTGTCTTTCGACGGAACGACTTCACATATGATATAGTCGTGCTCTCCCGGACTGCTGTAGCTTATCTTTCCGAAGGAAACTTCTGCCTTGCTGCCGGCTGCGGCTGCTTTGTTGCTGCCCTCTGCTACTACTTTCATTTCACCGTTCCCTGTCAGCTCGATGAGCTGGAAGCTGAACTCTCCATCCTTCAGATCACGTCCTTTCAGGACTTTGCTGACCTTGAACAGAGTATCTGCATCCACAGTCTTCTCTTCAGTGCTGTAAGTATTCGTGAAGGTGAAAGCCGGTCCTTCGGACAAACCTTCTACATCGAAGGCTCTTTCCTTGCCGCTGTATTTCACGGAGATCTCGATAGTCTTCGTGTTCTCCTTGTCGTTCGTGACACCGGCTGCACTGCCGCTTTCGGTCACTGTGTATCTGAAGGTCCTTGTCCTGATGCCATGATCGTCAGGCTGGATATCCTCGAAATCTGATGCCTGCAGCGTGATGCTGCCAAAATCTACATTTCCGGAAACGTCGCTGCTGACCTTTTCCGTGTCATTTCCATCGAGCTGCGGTACAGGTGCTTTTTTCTGTTCTGTGCCTGTAGTCTCGACGCCTTCGATGCTGAAGCTGAACTTTCCTGCTATATCGCTGATATCTGTCGCAAGCGACTCATCCGGCTGTTCAAGCACTTTCAGTCCCTTGAGAGGTATCACTGCGCTGCTGGTGTCGTATGAATTCTCGAACTGCAGGCTTTCGGCCTTGTCAGGATATGTCACTGATGCTTCAAGTCTGCCTTTGCCGTCGTCTTTCACCTGTACTGTTATGGTGAATGATGACTTTACAGGTGATACGCCTGCCGGCAGGCTGTCTGTGACTTCATATACTTCATACTGAAGGGTGTATACATCTCCGTCTTTTGTCGCAAGTCCTGCACTGACAGCTTTTTTCAGCTGTGCACTGGTATATTCGATGCTGCTGAACTCGATGCTGCCTGATTTGCCTGCCGACGCTGCCTCATTCGTTCCTGTGGAAATGACTTTCTTCTCAGGATCGCTGGCGTTCACTATCCTGAAGCTGTACTCGCCTGCTTTCATATCACGGCCTGTGAGGATCTTTTCAGCTTTTATTCCGGCAGTTCCCGATGCATCGAGGGATCCAGAAGCACTGTATCTGTTGACGAACGGGATCTTAACTGCAGTCTTTGCAGTGTCCTTGTCGCTGCTCTTCATCACTGACTTGTCTGCGATCTTGCCTGTCTTTTTGTTCTTTACAGTAGTGGTCACAGTAAGCACAGATTCGCCATCGTCTTCCACTGCGATGTCCAGGAGATATACATTGTCATCGTTGGTATATCCGCCCTTTTCATCTCCGCCTTTAGTCTCGCTGACTTCATAGCTGTATGTCTTTCCGGCGTTTTCGTTGGTGAACTTCACCGACCTGCCGTCCAGTATGCTCTGCAGACTTTCTTCACCGTCTGCTGCAGCACTGGAGCTGAACACTTTTTCTGTATCGTCTCTGCTGAATCCAAGTATGCCTGCCGCCTGAGCTGCTGTCGTACCGCTGGTTTCATTATCAAGAGCTTTTACCGTGAATCCGAACTGACCGTCGGTCATGTCTCTGCCGCTGAGAGTCTTCGATATCTCGATATCAGTGTTCGCACTGTATTCTACAGATGTACTGTATCTGTTCTCGAAATCCAGATTCGTTATGGAGTTCTCTGCCACCTCTGCAGTCAGCTTTCCTGAACCATCGTCTGTCACATAAACAGGTATGCGATGGTCTTTGCTGTCGTATGTTATGCCCTTCGTATCACTGCCAGGCACAGTCTCAGTTATGAAAAATTCAAACGGTTTTCCTTCTGAATCTTTCACGAAATGCAGTTTTCCGAAATCCAGAGCTGTCTTCGCCTTGCCTGCTGCATCTTTGCCTGTAACTGTAACTGTCCTGAAAACTGCTTTGCCGTCATCTGTCCTGTATGTTGTCTTTTCTTTGTCAAGAGCATCGAGCAGTGTTTTGTCATCAGCCTTCGCCCAAAGAGTGAAGGTGAAGGAATCGCTGTCTTTCCATTTACGACCTGTCAGCGTCTTGCTGCCTTCAAGAGCCAGACTTCCCGACGCCTTGTATTCGTTTGTCCATGTGATGCTGTCAGCAGCTTTGCTGCCTGCTTTTACAGTCTTTTCTATTGTCAGCGTGCCGTCCTGAGGATCATTTGCTTTCGATGAAAGCGTTACTTCATATACTGTGCTGTCGTATGTCACACCCTTTGCATCTTCACCGGACGCCAGCTGTTTTTCTCTCAGGGTGTATCTGTATGTCACTCCTGCCTTGTCGAACTTCACTGTTCCGAAGTCGATATCGGCTTTGCTGCCGGACTCAGGGGCTACCGTGACTTCTTTCACTTCGCTGCCGTCTTTGTCCACCGGATAAGGCGCACCGTTTTCAGGGGTCACCGTGAATGTGAAACTGTCGCCTTTTGCAAATTCCCTGCCTGTGATCTTCTTGCTGCCTGTGATGGATGCGCTGCCTGATTCTTTGTATGTGTTCCCGAAAGCTGCCCTGTCTGTCACGTCGGCGTGCCTTGGATTGCTGTATGATACAGATGCTGACAGCTTTCCTGTCTTGCTGCCCTCTGCATCTTTATCTGTAACTTTCACGGTCACTGTGCAGACGTTCCTGTCATATGTCACGCCGTCCTTGACTCTGTTTTCGGCATCCGAAGGTATCTTTTCCGTCACTTCGAATCTGTATGTGCCTGTCTTCGTGAACTTCACTTTATCGAAGCTGAATCCTGACTCAGTGCTTGCTGACGCTGCGCTGCTGCTGGTTTCAAGAGAGCCGGTAATGACGCTGCCGTCCTTTATGGCTGCCTTCGTATCGTCGTCTGCTGCTGCCAGCTGGAACGTGAATTCACCAGCTTTCATGTCACGGCCGTTCAGTATCTTGCTGCCTTCTATCACCGCCTCTGCCGGCGCTGCTTCGTAGCTGTTGCTGAACATGAGGCGGAAAACACCGTTTTCTATTTCATAAAGATGGTCGCTGCCTTCTTTTATCGGTTTAGTGCAGGCCTCGTCTTCGAAATATTCCATCTGAGTTTCAAGTGTTTTACTTCCATTCGTCGTGACACTGATGCGTATGAAATATTCCTGAGGATCATACTTCATGCCGTTTACAGTGTAGTCATTTTCTGCAGACGCTCCGTCAGGCATCACCTCAGTAAGCCTGTAGACATACTGGTTCCCTGCGTCCTTTGTCCGGAACACGAATGTCGGGAAGCTGACGCTGCCGCCTATGGTGTTTCCTTCTGTAACGTATCTGTCTGTCGTATCTCCAGGCATAGTAGCCTTGTCTTTGTTTTCTCCGGCTGCTTCAAGCTTGAACTGGAACTGGTCCTGTGTCAGTGCATCGGAACCTGTTTCATTATGGTACGACTTGTGTATACGGAGATCTGCATATCCGTACTGGCTGCTGTATGTATTCGTGAAGACAGCTTTTTCATAGGTCTTGCGATCTGATGCCGGTATCTCCACACCGTCATCATCAGTCTCGCCTGTCATCCTGTATGATGCAGACAGGCTGCCTTTACCGTCATCTGTAACTGTCACCACCACATCATAGACCGCCTCGGAATAATCCACTCCTGAAAGATCGCCCAGGATCTCCTTTACGGTGTATATATATGTACCTGAATGGGTGAACTTCAGTTCCTGGAAATCCTTCAAGCTGTGGAGGTATCCATCCTTGTCAGCCTTGTCACCGTCTTTTTTTACAGTCAGCGTATCTGTCATACGGCCTTCATCGTCCTTTGCAATGACTTCATCAAACTTTTTGTTCTTTTCAGTCATGGTTTCATTG
>CAKQNZ010000032.1 GCA_934255435.1 uncultured Clostridia bacterium
GAACAAGGTAAGAGGCAAGGAAATGATCATCTCAAGAGACGACTCAAGGGTAAAGATCATCCTGATCCCTACAAATGAAGAGCTCATGATCGCAAGAGATACTTACAGCATCGTTAACGAACTCAAAACTAAAGAAGTATAAAAGCTGCAATATACAACAATATTTTGTGTATAAACAAAATAACTGTTGACAAAGTATGCCATATGAATGTATACTTTAGAAGTTGCAATTGATTTACAGAGCATTAAACGATGCACGCAGCATTTGATATTGCTGCTGCGGTTGGATATACACTGAGCAGAAGGAGGTGTAAATTATGGCAGTACCTAAGAGAAAAACTTCAAAGGCAAGAAGAGATAAGAGAAAATCTCAGAACATGAAGATGAAAGCACCTGGACTTTCAATTTGTCCTCAGTGCCACGAACCAAAGCTTCCACACAGAGTTTGCCCTAACTGTAACTATTACAATGGCAAGGAAGTCGTTGCTTCAGAACTGTAAGGAGCAGCAGGGAGTATTGATCGATTGATTAAAGAGACGGTATTCTGTATGTAAATGATATGGAGTACCGTTTTTTTCGTTGACACGGCTGGTGAAATAATGTAATATATTAGGAAATAAGAGGGAGTAGCAGATACGTATGTGTTTACGCTATCGTCAGCGCGATGGTATTGTCCATCCGGTGCGTAATGAAATTGCGAGACTTTTATTGTATGTTTTTTGATGTACAATAAAAGTCTTTTTGTTTATGCGGATATAATAATAACAAGGAGGGTAAAGGATGAAAGCGTTTTATCAGATGTCGCCAGATGAGGTGAAGATAGCGGTCAACGGGAGCACTGAGTCGCTCACAGAAGAACAGGTGGCGCAGAGGAAGGAGAAATACGGTCCCAACGAGATAGCAGAGGGAAAAAAGAAATCATTGTTCCTCGTTTTTCTTGAGCAGTTCAAGGATTTTCTCGTGATAATACTGATCATCGCAGCGGTGGTATCGGGGGTGCTGGGAGATATCGAAAGTTCTCTTGTAATACTCATAGTCATAACGATAAATGCTGTACTGGGAACTGTTCAGACTGTCAAAGCGGATCAGTCCCTTGAAAGTCTCAGGAAGATGTCGGCTCCCGAGGCTAAGGTGCTGAGAGGCGGCAGATACATCAGTATACCGGCAAGTCAGATAACGGTCGGAGATATGGTGAGCCTTGAGGCCGGGGATTTCGTACCTGCCGACGGCAGGATCACAGAGAATGCCGGCATGAAGATAGACGAGAGTGCGCTTACCGGTGAAAGTCTCGGAGTAGACAAGGACATAGCAGCCATAGACGGCGAGGTGCCTCTGGGAGACAGACTGGATATGGTTTATTCGGGAAGCTTCGTGACCTACGGCAGAGGAGGTTTTATAGTTACATCCATCGGTATGGACACTGAAGTGGGGAAGATAGCATCGCTCCTCAGCTCCACGTCTGAAAAGAAGACGCCGCTACAGAAAAATCTCGACAATTTCGGGAAAAAGCTTTCGATACTGATACTGGTGATATGCGGCATACTCTTCGGTATGAGCCTGCTAAGAGGCGAACAGCCGGGAGACGCCTTCATGTTCGCAGTAGCGCTGGCAGTGGCTGCGATACCTGAGGCTCTCAGCTCGATAGTTACCATCGTGCTTTCCTTCGGTACACAGAAAATGGCGGCAGAACATGCCATAATGCGTAAACTTCAGGCTGTGGAAGGCCTGGGTAGCGTTTCGGTGATATGTTCAGACAAGACCGGAACGCTGACCCAGAACAGGATGACTGTGGAAGACTACTATGTATGCGGCAGGAAGATAAGCGCAGGCGATATATCAGAGGAAGATAACGCCGCCATGGAGCTTCTCAGGGACAGCATGCTGTGCAACGATTCCACGATAGCAGACGGTAAAGAACTGGGAGATCCTACGGAAACTGCGCTGATAAATCTGGGGGCAAGGATCGGCGTTTCCTATGAGGCTGTGAGAGGCATCATGCCACGTGTCAGCGAGATACCTTTCGACAGTGACAGGAAGCTGATGTCTACTTTCAACAGGTACGAACAGGGCAGTGCCGGAGATGGCAGCTGTATCCGCATGATAACAAAAGGCGCCGTTGACGTCCTCCTTGACAGGGTCAGCTCCATAAGGACAGCTGACGGCGTACGTGAGATAACGCAGGACGACATCAGGGTCATAGAGCAGTGCAACAGAGATTTCTCGGAAAACGGTCTGAGAGTCCTTGCCTTTGCATACAGAGATATGGCCTCAGTGGAAAATGTGTCCCTGGACGATGAGGATGATATGACGTTCCTTGGTCTGATATCAATGATGGACCCTCCGAGAAAGGAATCTGCCGACGCTGTGGCAGAATGTATAGAAGCCGGGATAAAACCGGTTATGATCACAGGAGATCATAAGATAACAGCTGCAGCAATAGCAAGGAAGATAGGCATACTGAAAGATGGATCTGAAGCCTGCGAAGGAGCTGATATAGAGAACATGAGCGATGAAGAGCTGCAGGAACACGTTGAGGATATATCCGTATATGCCAGGGTGTCGCCAGAACACAAGATAAGGATAGTACGAGCCTGGCAGGAACGTGGCAACATCGTTGCCATGACAGGGGACGGCGTAAACGATGCACCGGCCCTGAAACAGGCGGATATAGGCGTAGCCATGGGTATCACAGGCAGCGAGGTATCAAAGGATGCTGCGGCAATGGTGCTGACCGATGACAACTTCGCTACGATCGTCAAAGCCGTGGAAAACGGCAGGAACCTTTACAGGAACATAAAGAACGCCATCCAGTTCCTGCTGTCGGGAAACTTCGGAGCTATACTGGTGGTGGTCTTTGCATCGCTGATGGCACTTCCTGTACCTTTCGCACCTGTACATCTGCTCTTCATAAACCTGCTCACAGACAGTCTCCCGGCAATAGCACTGGGACTGGAGCCGCACAGCAGAGATGTAATGAACGAAAAACCGAGACCTGCTGATGAGTCCATACTTACAGGAGATTTTCTGATCCGCATAGGCGGAGGAGGACTGTCCATATGTGTGATGACTACGATAGCTTTTCTTATGGGTCTCAACGGGTGGTTCACAGCAGCAGAAACAGGAGGCAGTGCTCTGCTGGGAAGTACCATGGCTTTTGCCACACTTTGTGCCGGCAGGCTTTTCCATGGGTTCAACTGCAAATCCGACAGACCTGTGGTCTTCACGAAGAAAGTATGGAACAATAAATGGCTGATGGGTGCATTCATACTGGGGATGGCGCTGATAACCTTTGCTGTGGCAGTGCCTCAGGTGGATCATATATTCAAAGTACAGACACTGGATATGTATCAGCTTCTTACAGTATATTTACTGGCATTTTTGAATATACCGGTGGTGCAGCTGATGAAACTGATATATAATAAGATGAAAAAACAAAAGTGACAGGAGGGCAGATGGATATGAAAAGTATAGTGATATATTCAAGCAAAACAGGATTTACAGAAAGATATGCCCGCTGGATCGCAGAAGATCTGCAGTGCACCTGTAAACCGATAAAGGATGTCAAAAGCAGCGAGCTTTCGGATTATGACTGCGTCATATACGGCGGATGGCTCATGGCAGGCAATATCAAGGATATACTGAAACTGAGACAGCTTAAGGGACTCGGTGAGAAAAAGATCATCATTTTCGCCGTCGGGCTTACGCCGATGGGGGAAGCGGATATCGTAGAAAAGATGAAAGAAACCAATCTGAATGAGGACGAAGAGGAAAGGATCCCGTTTTTCTATTTCGAAGGCGGGCTGGATTATGACAGGATGGGATTCCTCAATAAGAGACTCATGAAGTCTCTGAGAAAGACCCTGGGCAAGAAAAAAGAACTCAGCGAAGGGGAGGCTGATATGCTGCATAAACTGGAGAACAGCTGCGACGGAACAGACAGAGCATATATAGCTCCTCTTGTGGAAAGGGTAAAATCACTGGCAGATGGAGAATAGCGAAAAAATAAATAAGCGTGCGGTGATCAGCTTTGCAGGTGGATTCCTGGGATGGCTGATGGGATCAGGATTCGCCACAGGTCAGGAGCTGCTGCAGTTTTTCTCAGGGTATGGTTTCTGGGGTTATGCAGCTATAGCTGTGAATCTTGTTGGATTTTCTGTCATCGGAGGTATACTGGTAATGACCGGATACAGGAACCGGGAAGAGCGTGATTTCGATCAGCTTCAGTATTTCTGCGGCAGAAGACTGGGGACATTTTACTCATGGCTGATACCGCTGATGCTTATACCTACTATGGCGGTCCTTATATCCGGAGCAGGTGCGACACTCCACGAGTATTACGGTATGAACCATTACGTCGGAGCGGCGCTTATGTCCATCCTTGTACTGCTGGCATATCTGATAGGATTCCAGCGTTTTATCAGGGTGGTATCGATGATAACGCCGCTGATAGTGATATTCAGCCTTACTGTAGGGATCGCTGTCATCTGTATGGATGCAGGAAGATTATCTGACGTCCCTGCATACAGCGAAGCGCTGGCGTCGGCGAAAAATTCTCCCACATGGTATATAAGCGGAGTGCTTTACATATCGCTGACATTCCTGGGAGGCAGCAGTTACTATACGGCGCTGGGCAGCACCGGTACATCTGAATGCGAGATAAAACTCGGTACTGCCGCCGGGGTCGCGGCTATGATCGTATCGATAACAGTTCTGGTCACTGCCATGCTGTGCAATGCGGGCAGCATCGTGTCGCTGGATGTGCCGAATCTCTATCTTGCAGGGAAGGTGTCTTCTGTGCTTGGAGGCGTGTTTTCCATAATGCTGATACTGGGTATATTTTCGGCGTGTTCGGCTATGATGTGGACTGTATGCAGTAAATTCAAATTCAGAGATTATGATGTGAAGAAGAGCAGGATATTTGCCATATGTATGGTGACCGTTGTATTTTTCCTTAGCCTGTTTTCTTTCAGCGGTCTGATGAGCGTACTTTATCCATTCATCGGCTATGCGGGACTTGTGTACATGGTTTGTGTTCTGCGAAAGGGCGTGCAGCAGTACAGAAAAAAGGCTGTTTCTGTTTCTGCAGAGAAAGTTCCGGAAGCGAATGAGTCCTGAGATATATGATGCGGTGCGGACCGGATAATTTTTATATGTTCAAAAAACCACTGTGTGTGCACTATTAATGGACATACAGTGGTTTTTCTGCAGGTGTGATTTTATTTATGTGACCGTTTGGGAGGCAGCGGTCTAAGCCATTTCTCTGATGAGGTTTACCATTTCGATAGCACCTTCAGCGCAGTCGGAGCCTTTGTTTCCGGCTTTTGTTCCGGCACGTTCGATAGCCTGTTCGATGTTTTCTGTAGTAACTACGCCGAACATCACAGGGATGCCGCTGGAAAGTGATACCTGTGCGATGCCTTTTGAAACTTCATTGCATACATAGTCGTAATGTGAAGTAGCGCCTCTTATTACAGCTCCAAGGCATATCACGGCATCATATCTGCCGCTTGACGCCATCTTCGATGCGATGAGAGGGATCTCGAAAGCTCCCGGCACCCATGCGATGTCGATATCGTTTTCTTCGACATTGTGACGTTTTAATGTGTCCAGTGCGCCTGAAAGAAGTTTTGATGTGATGAATTCATTGAAACGTGCAGCTATTATGCCTACTCTGATTTTGTCTGATACTAATTTTCCTTCGTAAGTCTTCATTTTTGTTCTCCTTTGGTTTATGTTCATCTCGTATGTGACGGTTTATTCTGCTTTTGATTTGCCGGATTTGTAGTCGAGTATATGACCCATTTTTTTCTGCTTGGTTTCCAGGTAGAAGCGGTCGATATCGTTGGCTTCGATCTGGATAGGGACACGTTCCACTATCTCCATACCGAAATCTGAAAGCTGGTATACCTTGTCAGGATTGTTGGTGAGAAGTCTCAGTGTCTTTGCTCCAAGATCTCTGAGGATCTGAGCCCCTATGAAGTATTCTCTCATATCTCCAGGGAATCCCAGCGCCAGATTGGCGTCCAGAGTATCCATACCGCCGTCCTGCAGCTTGTAAGCTTTGAGCTTGTTTATGAGACCTATGCCTCTGCCTTCCTGCCTCATGTAAAGAATTATGCCTCTGCCTTCATTTTCCACCTGTGTCATCGCTGACGCCAGCTGTGCGCCACAGTCGCAGCGCAGGGAACCGAAGGCGTCGCCTGTAAGGCATTCGGAATGTACACGGCACAGGATATCTTTACCATCGCCTATGTCACCTTTGACAAGTGCAATGTGATGTTCTCCGTTGAGTTTGTTGACATATCCGTAAGCTTTGAAGCTGCCGTATTTCGTAGGAAGATTCGTGACTGCTTCGCAGTCTACCAGTTTCTCGTTCTTCTTGCGGTAGTCCTGTATCTCCTTGATTGTTATGAATTTCAGGTCATATTTTTCTGCAAGTTCGAAGAGTTCAGGGGTACGCATCATAGTGCCGTCTTCACGCATTATCTCACAGCACAGCCCGCATTCCTTCAGACCTGCCAGACGCATCAGATCCACTGTGGCTTCTGTATGACCGTTTCTTTCCAGGACTCCGTTCTTTTTAGCCATGAGAGGGAACATGTGTCCCGGTCTTCTGAAATCATCAGGTTTTACATCATCGCTGACGCATGCACGAGCTGTATATCCACGCTCTTCGGCAGATATACCTGTGGTAGTGTTCACATGATCCACAGATACTGTGAATGCTGTTTCGTGGTTGTCTGTATTATTGCTGACCATCTGCGGGAACTGCAGTTTCCTGCAGAGTTCTATGCTCATAGGCATGCAGATCAGACCTTTGCCTGCGCTTGCCATGAGATTGACATTCTCTGTAGTTGCGAATTCAGCAGCGCAGATCATATCGCCTTCATTTTCTCTGTCTTCGTCATCAGTTACGAGTATGACTTTTCCGTTTCTCAGATCTTCAAGTGCTTCTTCCACTGTGTTGAATTTTTTCATTGTCTTTACCTCCTGGTATTTGTTTGCTTGCTGTCGTTGTATCAGAATCCGTTCTGTATCAGAAATTCCTTTGTTATGCTGCTGCCGGCAGCGGCTGTGCTGCGTGGCTGCAGGAGCTTTTCTACATATTTGCCTATGCAGTCATTTTCGAGATTCACTGTATCGCCTGTTTTCCTCAGAGAAAGGGTAGTCTCTGCAGATGTATGAGGTATTATGGAAACTCTGAAGCTGCTGCCTGTGACCGATGCCACTGTAAGGCTGATACCGTCTATGGCTATGGAGCCCTTTTCCACTATGAGCCTTGTGATATCCGGTGATGTACTGATTGTATACCATGTGGCGTTGTCATCACGCTTTATATCTGTTACACTACCGGTACCGTCGATATGACCGGAAACTATATGACCGCCGAAACGTCCGTCTGCTTTCATAGCTCTTTCCAGATTGACTATGCTGCCTGAACGCAACGTACCCAGCGAAGAACGGTCGAGAGTTTCATGCATTACGTCAGCTGTGAAATAACTGTCTGTAAAAGACGTCACTGTGAGGCACACGCCGTTCACAGCGATGCTGTCGCCGCCGGAAACATCTTCAAGGACTTTCGATGCTTCGATGGTCAACACAGCCGATGCGGAGCCTCTGGTCACTGATTTTATTTTTCCTGTTTCTTCGATTATTCCTGTGAACATCCGAGCACCTCGCTTTCAAGAAGTATGTCCTGGCCTGTGAAAGATAATTCAGGTCTGGAAAGCCTGAAAGCTTTGTCCGGTGAAGGAACGCCCTGACCGCCGACAGGGGAGGGAGCATCAGCTCCGCCGAATATCTTAGGGGCGATGTATGCCTGGACTTTGTTCACTATCCCTGAATCAAGTGCTGACCAGTTGAGCCGGTTTCCTCCTTCGAGAAGTATGCTGTCTATTTTTTCCTGTCCCAGTATATCCATCAGCTGCACCAGATCCACATGTCCGTCTTTAGTTTCAGATACGGTAATGACTTTGCAGCCTGCGTCTTTATATATCATGTGCCGGTCTTCGTCTTTGCAGCAGGTGGCTATGATCGTCGGATATATGTCTGCGGTCTTTACTATCTGTGAATCGGCAGGCGTTCTGAGGCTGGAATCGCATATTATCCTCACCGGGTGTCTTCCTTCAGGTATCCTGCAGTTGAGCAGTGGATCGTCTCTCAGTACTGTTCCGATGCCGGCCATGATGCCATAGTATCTGTTTCTGTCCTGGTGGACACGATAACGGGCTTCTTCACCTGTTATCCATTTAGATTCTCCTGTATATGCTGCAGTCTTGCCGTCCATGGTCATGGCGTATTTCATGACTACATAGGGGCGGCCCGTACTTATGTAGTGAAAGAATACAGGGTTGAGACTGTCGCATTCTGCTCTCATGAAATCCTCGATGACTTCGATGCCGTTTTTTCTCAGGATCTCTATGCCTTTACCGGCAACGAGAGGGTTGGGGTCGGGGGAGCCGACTATCACACGTCTGATGCCGCTTTCTATTATTGCGTCAGTGCATGGAGGCTGTTTGCCATGGTGACAGCATGGCTCCAGCGTCACATATATGTCACAGCCTTCGGCCCTGCCTCCAGAGCTTTCAAGTGCTGCCAGGGCTGCACGCTCTGCATGAAGCTTCCCGTATGCTCTGTGATATCCTTCTGCTATGATGCTGCCATCCTTTACAATCACTGCGCCCACAAGGGGATTGGGATCGACCCGGCCTGTACCTTTCTTTGCAAGCTCTATAGCTCTTGACATGAATTCTCTGTCTGTCATATCCTGTTTTCCTCTTTTCTTGAACAAAAGTGGCTTCGCCACGTATTATCAAAAGAAAAACCCTGAGTCTTTGAAAGGCTCAGGGCTTGTTTTTTCTTCTTGACGAGATCTGCATCATCCAGCCTGTGTGACTGTATGATATCGGGACCCGTTTAAAAAAGCTCTGAAACAATAAGTTTCAGAGCTGATGTTCTCACTGATGGGATATATCTAATAAATATATCCTCTGTCTTCTTCCATCCAGACTTTACTGTCGGTACCGGAATCTCACCGGTTCAGCATAAACGCTCGCGGACTTTACCGCCGGTCGGGAATCTCACCCTGCCCTGAAGATTTGTTCTGTTTGCCATTATAATATCTCCGTCTAAAACATTTGTCAAGTAGATAAGGCATAATTTTAATATTCTGTGATTTGTGCAAAAAAACAAAAAAGATTTCAGAAATCAATTACTTCAATAAAAATTTACACGGACCTATTTACTTTTATATATGTATGGTAGTATAATTGCAAGCAAGCACATTTTAAAGGACATACACGATTCCAAAAGATTTATTATATAATAATTAACATATACGGAGGTAAGCAAAATGAAAAGAAAACCCAATATTGCAGTTGTAGGAGCAACAGGAGTTGTCGGATCGACATTCCTCAAAGTGCTTGAAGAGAGAGATTTCCCGTTTGAGAACATTTACATGATGGCATCTGCCAAATCAGCTGGAAAGACTCTGACATTCAAGGGCAAGGAATACACCATTGAAGAGCTTACCGAGCATTCCTTTGACAAACCTATAGATATTGCACTGTTCTCAGCAGGCGGCAGCACAAGTGAGAAGTTCGCACCGATCGCAGCAAAGCACGGCGTTACTGTAGTTGACAACAGCAGCCAGTGGAGAATGGATGAAAATGTTCCTCTCGTAGTACCTGAAGTAAACCCTCAGGATATCGAATGGAACAAGGGCATAATCGCAAATCCTAACTGTTCTACAATACAGGCGATGGTGGCACTTAAGCCGCTTCAGGACAAATACGGCATCAAGAGGGTAGTATATTCGACATACCAGGCTGTATCGGGTTCAGGTGTCAAGGGCATAAACGACCTCAAGAACGGTCTTGAAGGTCATGATGACCGGCTGCAGGCATATGCGCATCCTATCGCAGGCAATTGTCTGCCTCATATAGATGTGTTCACTGATAACGGATATACCAAGGAAGAGATGAAGATGATCAACGAAACTCACAAGATCCTTGGCGACGACGATATCAGAGTAACAGCAACAACAGTAAGAGTACCTGTTTTCGATTCGCACAGTGAATCTATCAATATCGAACTCGAAAAGCCATTCGAACTGGAAGATGTTGTTGAACTGTTCAGGAATTCACCGGGAATCGTTGTTCAGGATGATGTCAAGAACAATGTATATCCGCTGGCAAGAGATGCAGCGGGTACAGATGAAGTATACATCGGACGTATCAGAAGAGACTTCTCTGTAGATAACGGTCTGAATATATGGGTAGTTGCTGACAACATCAGAAAAGGTGCAGCAACTAATGCAATCCAGATCGCAGAAAAGCTTGTCAAGGAAATGGCTGACTAACAGTAAGCCATATTAAGATAAGATGATAAATGCCATCAGTTAAATTGATATGATCCCTCTTAAGTAGACAAGGTAAATAACCAGAATCTACAGAAGGGGGATTTTTCATGTCAAAATCACCACACACACCAGAATTTCGGGCAATGGTATCTCAGGAATATCTTGACAGTATTTTCTTTTTCATGATGCAGTCATGGTACATTATCCTTTGTTTTGACACATGTTTATGATATAATTCACTATGTATGAAAAAATGTAGGGAGGTTTTTTATGACATATTTTCAATCGATAATACTGGGACTGGCACAGGGGCTTTCGGAGTTCCTGCCTATAAGCAGTTCCGGACATCTGGCACTGCTCCAGTACTTCTTTGGAGTCGATGCTGATAATGTACTGCCCTTTGCAGTAATGTTGCATCTGGGAACGCTTGTTTCAGTTTTCATAGTCTACTGGAAGGACATAGTTGAGCTTGTGATAGAGCTTTTGGCAGTCATCAGAGACTTGTTTACAGGCAAAGGGTTGAGAATAAACGCCAACCCTACAAGAAGACTGGGATTCATGATAATCGTGGCTACGATACCTACAGCAGTGATCGGGCTGCTTTTCAACGATCTGTTTGAATCACTTTACAGCTCGCTGATCGCTATAGGCGCAGGTCTTCTTGTGACAGGTACTATCCTGCTCATCGCAGAGAGGATGGGAAGCAATAACAAGAACATAAAAGAAATGAAATTCAGGTATGCGTTGTTTGTAGGACTCATGCAGGGCGTAGCGATATGCCCGGGAGTTTCAAGATCAGGATCAACTCTGTTCGGAGGCCTCATATCAGGTCTGAAAAAAGACTTTGCTGTCAAATTCGCATTCCTCATTTCTATCCCGTCCATACTGGGATCAGTAATAGTAGAGGCTCCGGCTGCATTCAGGGAAGGTCTGAGCATGGATCTTATAGGTCCTGTTGTTGTCGGGGTACTGGTGGCAGCTATATCAGGTCTTTTTGCGATAAAAGCTATGATAAAGCTGGTATCAGACAAGAAACTCATAGGTTTCACGATATACACATGGGCTGTCGGTATCGCTGTGATAATATACGGACTGTTCTTTGCATGATGATACATAACAGTCATTTCAGATATACCGGCAGGGGAAGAGGTTGAGTGATGGCACAAAAGAGAAAACCGGGCAGAACGTCCGGCAGCAGAAAAACTTTAAAAACAAGTTCATCAGGAAGGACCGCATCATCACAAAAGAAAAAAAACGACAGATATGAACGTGAAGAGACCAACAGCCGTGTCAAAGACGAGATAGTTGCTGTGCTTATAACAGCTGTGGGAGTATTCCTTGCCATCGCATTCCAGACATCTGCGGCCGGCGCTTTCGGGACTTTGTTTTCTGAATTCTTCAAGGGATGTTTCGGTTTTGCGGCGTACATACTGCCGTACTATTTCATAATATACGGTATAATGCTTTTTGCAAAGCAGACAATACATGTAGGTGCGAAATCAGTTATACTGCTGATCATTATATTCCTTATGATATCGCTGATGAATGCAGGGAGATTCATATCATCTGCAGGTGTCAGGTCAGGGATCGGGAGCATAAGTTCTCATTATGTCAGCGGCATGCACCTTGAAAGCGGAGGAGTGTTCGGCATGATGGCAGGAGGCGGGATAGTGCGTCTTGTTGGTCTGCCGGGACTTTATATCACAGCTGTAGTGGCAGTATTCATCTGCCTGCTGCTCCTGATGAACACACCGGTTTCAAGATTTTTCGAAGAAGCGAAGAGGCGGCGTATCAGGCATGCTGAAATACGTGAACAGAAGCTTCGTGAAAAAGAGCGTCTCAAAGAGGAACGGTTCAGACAGATGGAAATGGAGCTTGCTATGGGAGAGTCGGGAACGGACAAAAGACCGGAGCCTGTGACCCATGGTCAGCGGAGGATACTGGATTACATAAGTCGTGAAAGTTTCCGGCCTGAGACTGGCAAGGCGGATATGCAGTATGATGCTGACAGCGATATTCCTGCAATTGCAGCAGACGATGAAGTCCTTGATTTTACTCTGGGAGAAGATCCGCCTGTAAAGAAAAAACGCAGCAGGAAGAACAGAAAAGAAAAAAATACGGATATCAGACAGCAGCCTACAGCAGAGGATACCGGTGGTACGCCTTCGCAGGAAGAAAGGCTTTCTGACAAACCGGTGATCGTAGGCGGTATAATGCCTGAAAAACAGCATGAAAAGATCACGAATTCCGAAGCCGCCAGAAGCACTCTCAAAGCAGACGACTTCAATGTGACAGTATCGTCAGCTGAAGAATACAGATTCCCGGATGTCGAGCTGCTGAAAGTCAGGAAAGCAGACCGCAGCGGTATGGACAATGAGCAGACGCTCCGTGCTAAGGCTATGAAGCTTGAAGACACACTCCACAGTTTCAATATAGATGCTCAGGTCACGAATGTGACCCAGGGACCTGCAGTCACACGATATGAAGTACACCCAAACAGCGGCGTCAAGGTCAAAGGTATCAAGAACCTTGCCGACGACATAGCGCTGAACATGGAGGCCAAGAGCATAAGGATCGAAGCGCCGATACCAGGAAAACCGGCAGTCGGCATAGAAATAGAAAATGACAGAGTGAACATGGTCACTATAAGGGAGATAATCGATTCAGCGGCCTTCAGGAAAGCTGAATCGAAGATCAGCTTTGCAGTGGGCAAAGACATAGCAGGCAATGCCATAGTCGGCGATTTGAAATCCATGCCTCATCTGCTGATCGCAGGATCGACGGGTTCAGGAAAGAGTGTCTGCATAAACAGTATAATCACCAGCATACTCTACAAGGCAAGACCTGATGAAGTAAAGCTTGTACTTATTGACCCGAAGGTGGTGGAGCTTGCCAACTACAACGGTATACCGCATCTTCTGATACCTGTCGTAACTGAACCTTCCAAAGCTGCTGCAGCTCTGAACTGGGCTGTAGCCGAGATGGACGAGCGATACAGGAAATTTGCTGCAGAGAAGGCGAGAGCTTTGGCAAGCTATAACCGCATAGTCAGGGAACGTGGTGAAGAAGATCTGGTTATGCCACAGGTCGTGATCATAATAGACGAGCTGGCTGATCTGATGATGGCTGCACCGTCGCAGGTGGAGGAGTCAATATGCAGACTTGCCCAGAAAGCCAGAGCTGCAGGCATGCACCTTATAGTCGCTACACAGAGACCGTCAGTGGATGTCATAACCGGCGTCATCAAAGCAAATATCCCGTCAAGGATAGCCTTTGCAGTATCGTCCCAGTTCGACTCAAGGACAATACTTGATATGCAGGGTGCAGAGAAGCTTGTTGGAAAAGGCGATATGCTTTATCATCCGCTGGGCAGCGGCAAACCTGTCAGAGTGCAGGGCACATTCATTTCTGACGAGGAAGTCCAGGCTGTCATAGACTTTGTGCGTGAGCAGGTGGAGGATGCGGAGTATTCTGAAAATGTCATGGATACTATCGAGCGTGCCAATGTAGCACCTGCAGAGAAACATGACCGGGATCTGGAGGATGAACTGCTGACAGACGCTATAGAACTGGTGGTAGAAGCACATCAGGCGTCTGTATCTATGCTGCAGCGCAGGTTCAGGATAGGATACAATCGTGCTGCAAGGATAATAGATATGATGGAAGACAGGCAGATAATAGGACCGGCAGACGGCAGCAGGCCAAGACAGGTCCTGATCTCTGAAGAGGAACTGTCCGATATGAAAAAAGAAACAGAGGATATTGAAGAGTAATGAAATTATTTATAGAAACACTGGGATGCCCGAAGAATTTCAATGATTCCGAAGGCATAGGCGGAATATGGAAAAGATCAGGCATGACTGTAACAGACGATCTGGAGCAGGCAGATGCGATCCTTGTCAATACATGCGGATTCATAAATGACGCCAAGAAGGAGTCCATCGACAGGATCTTCGACATGGCAAGATTCATAGATGACAAACAGACAGCGTCGGGCAGCAGACCGCTGCTCATCGTCACAGGATGTCTTTCACAGAGATACGGCGGAGACCTTTTTGAAGAAATGCCGGAAGTGGATATTTTCCTGGGAGTCAATGACTACGAGAAACTGCCGGAAATCGTCAGGAACCTGAAACAGGGCGAGAGGAAACAGGTATTCAGCTGCGAGCCGACTGTTTTCGAAGAATTTTCAGCAAGGAACATTCAGGACAACCCGTATTCCATGACTGTCAGGATAGCCGAAGGCTGCAACAACTGCTGCGCATACTGCGTCATACCGCAGATACGAGGCAGGTACAGGAGCAGACCGATAGAAAATATAGTCAGTGAAGCCACTGAGCTGGCGGGAAAGGGCTGCCGGGAACTGATACTGATAGCACAGGATGTGACAGAGTACGGCAGAGATCTTTATGGAAGTCTGAAGCTCCCTGAACTTCTCAGGAAACTCTGCAGGATAGACGGGATCGAATGGATAAGGCTGATGTACTGCTACGAGGACAAGATAACTGACGAGCTGATAGATGTGATGGCATCAGAATCAAAGATATGCCACTATATCGACATACCTATGCAGCACTGTTCGGACAACGTGCTCAGCGCTATGAACAGACACTCGACGAACAGCAGTATAACAGATACGATAAAACGCCTCAGGAAAGCTATACCGGACATCCACATCAGGACGACACTGATAACAGGATTTCCGGGAGAGACCGACGAGGATTTCAATGAGCTGGTGGAGTTCGTTGAAACTCAGCGCTTCGAGCGCCTTGGAGTTTTTGCATATTCCAGAGAGGAAGGTACTGTGGCCGGGGACATGGAATGTCAGATAGACGAGACGGTCAAAGCTGCACGTGCTGATTCCATCATGAGGAGACAGATAGATATTTCCAGAGAAATAAATGAAGGAAAGATCGGCAATACTATCAGGGTGATCGTGGATGAAAAAGATGAAGATGGGGCATATATAGGCAGAACGCAGTACGATGCTCCCGAAATAGATAATGCAGTTGTTTTCCGCAGTGATGAAATACTGAAACCAGGTGATATGGTGAACGTGAAGATCACAGATGCGTTCGACTATGATCTGGTCGGAAGAATGGAGGAATGAGTATGAATCTACCTAACAAACTTACGCTCGGCAGGATATTTGCCATACCGGTATTTATCGTTGTATTCCTGATGGGATACCGCTATGCTGCAGTTATAATTTTCATCCTTGCGTCGCTTACCGATATGCTGGACGGCAAAATAGCAAGGAAGTACAACCTTGTCACTAATTTCGGCAAGCTCATGGACCCGCTTGCAGACAAGCTGCTTGTCATGTCTGCACTGATCTGTCTTGTTGAGATAGGCGATGTGGCAGGCTGGATGGTGGTGGTGATCCTGGGAAGGGAATTCATCATAACAGGAATGAGACAGGTGGCAGCAGCCCAGGGCATAGTCATCGCAGCAGGCATGACAGGAAAGATAAAGACTGTGACTCAGATGATTGCGATACCGCTTATGATACTGAACAACTGGCCGTTTTCGCTGATACCGTTGAATCCTCCTGTAGCTATGATATTCATGTGGATAGCACTTATCATGACAGTCGTATCAGGCGTAGAATACATAATAAAAAACAAGCAGCTGTTTTCGATGTAACAGCTGCATCCATGAAAAGAGGGATGATATGAAAACAGCTATTTTAACAGTAGGAACCGAAATACTTTTCGGACAGATAACAAATACGAACACTGTTTACCTTTCCAGGCAGCTGAATATGATGGGTCATGATGTTATGTATCATTACACAGTAGGCGATAATCCGGAGCGTGTGGCGGAGATGATAGAGCTGGCATTCAAGGATTGTGATATCGTGCTGACTACAGGAGGTCTCGGACCGACACAGGATGACCTCACAAAGGAAGTCGCCTGCAGCGTCATGGGGGACGAGCTGTTGATGATGGATGACGAGCTTGACTATCTTG
>CAKQNZ010000033.1 GCA_934255435.1 uncultured Clostridia bacterium
TAGGTTTCGATATGTATGAACTTTGGCTATTGAATCCAGGGGAGAGTAAATACTTAGTAACTAAATTTCGTACTGATAAGGCTAAATTTTTTGATGGAGTCAAAGGCAAAACCTACAAATGTAAAGTCAGAGGCTACAGAAATGTCAATGGAACTAAAGTATACAGCTCATTTTCGACACAAAAATCTATCAAGGTCCCGTCAAAGTAAAGTAGTCTGAGGATTTATTGGAGCAGATCATGGAATTACAGATAGCAGGCATATGTCATATAGGAAACATCCGTGACGGCAATGAAGACAACATCATGGTCAACGGAGCCTACAGAGACGATACAACGCAGGATATCAAAGCACTTGAGGACTGCTGGCGCAGACCATGGAACATCTGCGGCGTGTTCGACGGCATGGGCGGAGAGAGCCACGGCGATGCAGCATCCCTTAAAGCTGCGGAAATTTTCAGTACATGGCAGCCCAGTTTCGATACAGCAGATATAGAGGACCTTTTCCTGAGAGCCAGCGACGATATATATGACAGCATACCTAAGTTCAGCGGACAGCGGGCAGGAACGACTGCAGCGGTGTTCATTTCAGACGGCAGGTATGCAGCAGTGTGCAATATAGGAGACAGCCGTGTATACAGATACAGGCAAGGGAAGTTGGAGCAGCTGAGCAAAGACCATACATCTGCACAGCAGCTTGTGGATATGGGTATGGACAGCAGTGGAGACACCTCAGTGAAAGCTAAAAAAGGTTCCATAACCCAGTATCTCGGCGTGCCACGGGATGAATTCCAGATAGAGCCGTTAGTACGCCGTGATCTGGAGCTTGAGAAGGATGATATCTATCTGCTGTGCAGCGACGGACTGACAGATATGCTGGAGGATGAGGAGATAAGAGATACCATAGCAGGATGCAGCGGCAGCAGTGCCAGGCTGACAGCAGCCGCTGCAGTACAGAAGGCACTGGATAAAGGCGGCAGAGACAATGTCTCGGTGATCGCAGTCAGAGTCCTGTGAACGTCAGATATAAACGTATGCAAGGAGAAACATGGAAACCGAATACTACAGGAAATATGAGCCGCTGTTCGGCTCATGGTACATAAAAGATCAGATAGGCGAGGGGAGTTTCGGCAAAGTCTATATCATAGAGCGCAAGGAAATGGGCGTGACATACCGTTCAGCACTGAAGGCTATAACTATCCCCCAGACCCAGGGCGAGATCAAGAGCATCATGATGGAAGGCATGAGCCGTACTGATGTGGAAAAGTACTATCTCAAACTGGTGCATGATATAGTCAATGAATTCATACTGATGGCAAAGCTGAAAGGCAACAGCAATGTTGTGAGCTATGAAGACCATATACTAAAAGAGCATGAGGACGGAATAGGCTGGGATATCCTTATCAGGATGGAGCTGCTGACACCACTCTTCGACCACATGGGAAAACACCCCATGACGACATCAGATGTCATAAGGCTCGGCATAGATATGTGCAGAGCTCTGGAGCTTTGCGAGCAGAACCACATAATACACAGAGATATCAAGCCGGAGAACATATTCGTGGCAGATACAGGGTCTTTCAAGCTGGGTGATTTCGGCGTGGCCAAGACTATAGAAAAGTCAAACAGCGGACTTTCCAAAAAAGGCACATATATGTACATGGCGCCGGAGGTCTACAGAGGAGAGGCCTACGATCTCACCATAGATATCTATTCCCTTGGTATAGTACTTTACAGGCTGCTGAACAACAACCGTGCGCCGTTCCTGCCGGATGCGCCGCAGCCGATAAAGTATACCGACAAGGAAGAGGCTATGCAGAAAAGGGTCAGCGGCGAGGAGATACCGCCACCTAAAAACGGTACGGAGGATCTGGACCGGATAATCCTGAAAGCATGCAGTTTCAACAAAGAAGACAGGTATCAGAACGCTGCTCAGATGCGTGAAGACCTCGAAAAGCTGAAAGGAAAGATAAAATCAGCAAGGGAATCTGTCATAAAAAAAACGGCAGATAAGACAGATGAAAAAAACACTGGCGAAGAAAAATCAGCAGCAGGGACCGGCACTGGGAAAAAGCCAGCGCCTGAGAAAGACGACAAGCAGAAAACTTCGACTGAAAAAAAGGGCTGCAAGGCTCTCAGGTACAGCAGGCGTATCATCATAGCAGCAGCCATCGCAGTACTTTGTACAGTCTGCACGGTATTTGCACTGATACCAAAACATGTGACAGATGTGGAAGGTATAGACGACATAACAAATGTCTACATAGGCGATACCATAGCGCCTGACTACAAAATTGTGCCGGACAGGTTCAGCGAGTCGAAAATGACTTTCAAGGCAGGTGACAGAAGCGTCATATCAGTAGACAAAAGTGGCAGGATAACAGGAAAGAAACTGGGAGAATCAACACTGAAGATATCAGTCAGGGAATATGAGAAAGACGTCAGAGTCAAGGTAGTAGCAAAGGTCAACAAGATAACCGGCGTGGACAAGAAGATAACCATGACGGAGGGCACCACGAAAACACTGAAACCAAAGCTGAAACCCGACAAGTTCAGGAATGAAAAGATAAGCTACAGCTCCAGCAAGAAAAAAGTAGCTACGATATCAGACAAAGGAAAGATAAAAGCAAAATCTCCGGGCAAGGCGAAGATAACCATAAGCGCAGGGGGATACAGCAGGACGATAACGGTAGTAGTAGAGCAGTATGTAGCACCGACCAGTGCACCGGCAGCTACATCAGCACCGGCACAGAACTATAACGGTTACAGTTCCGGAGGATCATCAGGCGGAAGTTCTTCACGAAGCCGTTCATCCGGGGGCAGCAGTTCCCCGACAAGCAGCAGAGCCTCTAACTTTTCAGAAGGTGATTTCGATGGAGCAGATGATTACTATTACGATTACGACTACTGATACCGGACGACAAGGAGGATGATTCATGGCAATAGTAAAGTGTCCCAACGGACATTATTATGACAACAGCAAGTTCGATAAATGCCCCAGCTGCATGGAGGATGAGACTCTTCCCATGGATGGTTTCAGGAGCGAGGACTTCGAAAAGACCGTAGGTCTGCCTATGTTCGATGATGTGTACGAAAAGACCCTTGGACTGGATGCAGTATCCACCGGTTTCGACGATGAGAAGACCATAGGTTTCTTCAGTTTCGAGCAGGGTACAGAACTGATAACAGGCTGGATCGTCTGTGTCAAGGGACCGCCCAGAGGCAAGGACTACGGACTTTACCACGGCAAGAACAGGATCGGCAGAGGTCTGGATATGGATATATACATACCTGAGGACAGAGCCATATCCAGAAACGAACAGGCGACGATAGTATATGAAGACAAGAAAAGCGAGTTTTTCATCATGAGCAGCAGAGGCAGCGGGACCCTGCTCAACGGAACTCCTGTGGATGAAGTTGGAAAACTCAAGACCGGAGACAGGATCACGATGGGAGAAAGCGAATTCATTTTTATAGCATTTTGTACGGAGGACAGAAGATGGGAAGAAGAAGTCTGACAGCACTGCTGGTAATGATACTGATGATGTCATCTGCAGTGATGTCATTTGCAGATGACGGCAGCCGTGCGGATTCTGACAAAAAACATATCACAGTGCAGGAACAGCTTCCTCAGGTGAAGATATACTGCGAGGAGTACAGCAGGTCATCCGGCACTGACAAAAAGGATATCGAGGTACAGGCATATTCGGGAAAAACAGAACTGAAAAACTCTGTAAAGGATGTGAGCCTGTTCAGCAGTGGCAAAAGCAGCGAAGGCGTTACATATTTCATACTGCTTGACGCATCAGGTTCTATGAACAATAATCGTTCAGCCAGCTTCAGCAGCATAAAGGAGGATATACTTTCCTTCACTAGCAATCAGCTGAACTCCAAGGACAAGGTGTTCCTGCTGCCTTTCAGCAGCGAGATAAAGTCCGGCAACGAGAAAGGCATGAATCCCACAACATCGGATATCAGAGAGCGAATGAACAGCATCAGTGCATCGGGCGGAAGCACAAATATCTACAATGCACTTGGTCATGTCTGCGAGATAGCGGAGCAGATAAGCAAAGACGAACAGTATCCCGACAGGAAGGAGATCCTGCTGTTCACAGACGCCCGTGAATTCAACGACGGCGGAGATGAAAAGACATCGAGAGATGTTGATCTTGCATCGGCAGGGATATGCATACATGCTTTCACAATAGGCGGAGTCAAGAAAGACAAAGATACCCTCAGAGAATTTGTCATAGATTCCGGTGGCACCGTATATGACGGGCTTATCTCAGCAGATCTGAAAACGATGAAAGAATCGCTGGACAAGAGCCTGGTGGTGACAGCTGAGATAAAGAATGTATCAGACATGATCGGAAAATACGATGTGAAAGTCTATCAGGATTCACAGCTCATAGGTGAAAAAAGCAGTCTCAGCGTGCCTAATACCAAAGGCGTTAAAGACGCCACGTCAATAGTGATAAAAAAGGCGTTTCTGAGACTCTGGTGGATCATCCTCATAATCGCCATCGCAGCTATAGCATTTGTAGTCCTGACGACGATAAAGAAAAACAGAGGCCTGGTCAAAGTCGATGGCAAAGTAGTGTACGGCGGCAGCATACAGAAGAAATACCATATCAAGGGCAAACCGCAGAAGACTGCCGAACTGACACTGAGAATAGAATCAAAGGCAGGAGAAGCATCTGTACAGCATGTTGAAATGGAAAGCAGCCTGATAGTAGGACGTGCCAGCCAGTGCGATCTTTATTTCGACGACGCCAAGATGTCGAGACAACATTTTGTCATAACTATAGAGAACAGACAGCTGTTCATACAGGACCTTGAAAGTACAGGTGGCACATATCTCAACGGAGTAGGCATCTTTGAAAAACAGAAACTTTCAAGAGGCAGTATCATAACTGCCGGAGCAACAAAGATGATAGTCGAAGATATCGATATCAGAAGCTGAGCAGTGGAGAATGCAGTAAATGGACAAGACAGTTGTAAAAACAAATGCAAGTAAAAACAGTAATACCGGCAATCTCACCCTTGAGGTCGGTACCATGCTCTGCGAAGACCGTTATATCATAACAGAGATAATCGGAGCAGGAGGATTCGGCATAACCTACAAGGCGTACGATATATTCAACCAGATGGACTGCGCCATAAAGGAGCTTTTCATAAACAACATCGTATGCAGGCTGCCGGATTCAGGGTATATCAGACCGATGGACAGCCGGAAGGCACTGATATTCGAACGCAGCATAAACAGATTCATGGACGAAGCGGAGACGTTGAAATCCATAAACGGAATGAAACATGTAGTTCGGATAACGGACTATTTCCGTGAAAATGGTACGGCATATTTCGTCATGCAGTATATCGAAGGACCGACCATAGTTCAGTCCATGTCAGAGCGGGGCGGCAGGTTCCCTTTTGATGAAGCTGTCAGCGTGATCATCAAGGTGGGGGAGCAGCTGGATGAGATACACAGAAAGCTGCATATTTTTCACAGGGATATCTCACCGGAAAATATAATGCTGGAACACGGCACGGACCCAAAGCTGATAGACTTCGGCAACGCCAAGAACTATATGCAGACTGCAGAAGACGGATATTCCATAATACTCAAACCGGGCTTCGCACCTGTGGAGCAGTTCACAAAGAACGGGCAGGGACCCTGGACAGACGTATACTCTCTGGCAGCAGTGTTTTACTACATGGCGGCAGGAGTGAAGGTCCCTCCGGCCATGGACAGGCTGAACGGGAAAAGTTATAAATATCTGTCGGACATGGTTCCTGAATGTACGAAAGCGATATCTGTGGCAGTGTCAGAAGCGCTGGCGCTTAAACCCAATGACAGGACGCCTGATGTGAAGACTTTCATAGACGTACTGAAAGCATATCAGAAAAAGAACAAACGCAGGAAGTCTGTATCAGAAGCAGGCAGTGCCAGAACAGCAGCTGCTCCGGGGAGCATGCCGCTGCTGAAGATATCGGAATACGGAGTAGAGACAGGACAGTGGGCCGTACCACCGGATTCCAAGATAATACTGGGACGTGACAGGAATTACAGCAATATCATCGTAGGCGAAGAACAGACCAGTATAAGCAAACAGCACTGTATCGTGACTTTCGACAGCTACGGAGGCGTGTTCAAAGTAAAAGACATTTCCACCAACGGCACCTTCATCAAGGGCAGCCGTATGGAAAAGAACCGTGAATATACCTTGTACCCGGGAGAGAAGATCAGTCTGGTGAATAATAGATTTGTTATAGAGATGGGACTGCAGCAATGAAACTGAAATTAAGAAAAGACAATAGAAAAGAGATATCAGATGCAAAGACTGTGAGCATGGAGACAGACGACAAGGAAGGTCTTGTAGGCGATATCGTCATGCGTGGACGTTCCAGCATAATAGGAGCAAGGAAAAACCAGCAGGATGCATGCTTTACAGATCAGATAAGGACAGACTGCACTATCGGCATCGTATGCGACGGTATGGGTGGTCTCGAAGATGGAGCTACAGCGAGCAAAACAGCCATAGAATATGTAGCAGGCAGGATGTGTGAGATAGACGATATAACTGAAATAAACGAGATACTTGAGATGATTGCAGAGGACGCCGACGAGATCGTGGCAGATCTCAAGGACGATACTGGTCGGAATGTAAATGCAGGGACCACCCTTGCTGCAGTGATGATCACAGGGAATCACCTGCACTGGGTCTCTGTAGGGGACAGCAAGATATTCATACTCAGGAATGGAGCTTTGCAGTGTGTCACAGACCAGCACAACTACAGGTTCATGGCAGAGAAGCGAAAAAACCGAAGAGGATTCGTATTCGATCCCAATGTCCGTCAGGATGCACTGGTGAGCTATATCGGTGCAGGAGGACTGCCATATATAGATATAAGTCCGGATGATGTGATACTTGGCGACAGGGATATGGTGCTGATATGCAGCGATGGACTTTACAACGCTCTGCCGGAGCCGCAGATAAGAGAGATAATGCTTGAGGATAAACAGACAGTCAGCGAGATAGCACACAGACTGACATCGGAAGTATCGGCAAAGAAACTGAGAGGGCAGGACAATGCGACAGCCGTGGTCCTGCAGTACAGGAATAAATTATAAGATAAGACCATTTGGATCAGGAGGAGAAAAGTCATGAACAAGAAGAATTTAGTACAGTGTGCAAACGGACATTACTATGATGCGGACCAGTTTACAGAATGCCCGCACTGCGGAGGACAGACTGCGGGAGCCGGCGATATGGGAAGTGAAGCCACAGTAGCCTTTTCTGAACCGGCAGTGATAGACAACAAACGTACAGAGCCTATAACAGTAAAAGGCGGCAATAGAGGTGCAGGCAGGACTGACATAACGGGCCCGGATGACATGGAAAAGACTGTAGGTATAGGCAACTATTTCGATGTCATATCGAATCAGAAGATCGAACCGGTAGTAGGCTGGCTGGTATGTATCAAAGGCGACTCTATGGGTAAAAGCTACGAACTCAAAGCAGGAAAGAACTTCATCGGCAGGAGTGCGCTGGAAAACGATATCGTTCTGAAGGGCGACCAGAGCATATCGAGAGAAAAGCACGCCATAATCGTATATGATCCGAGATCAAAGTGTTTCCTGGCACAGCCCGGAACATCAAGAGAGCTGTTTTATGTCAATGACAAGGCAGTGCTGCAGATAACAGAGATAGAAACCAGGGATGTCATAGCCATCGGGAAGACAGAGCTGGTGTTCATACCATTCTGCGGACCTGACTGCTCATGGGACACTATGAGAGGAGAGGAATGACATGGACAACAGGGGCAGTATTTCAAATGAAGCAGTGCTTAAACTGGTTTACTGTGCAGCAGTCATAGTGCCGGTAGGCAGTCTGTTCATACCCTTCATGAAGACCAGGGAGCTGGGGAATGTAAGCATGACCAGTTTTTACGGGACACTTTCAGGCGACGCCGGATCACTGATCTCTGAACTTGGACTGGAAGGTGATTTTGCTGGACTGAAGTTCGCCCTGATGTATTCCATATGGGTGCCGGTGATACTGCTGGCAGCAGCTGCCGTGATGAACTTTGCGTCGAAGAGTGTCAGAGTCAGCTTCGGTATAAATATTGCGATGGCTCCAATGATGCTGTTCCAGAATATATCCAGTATGGTACTGCTGGGCAGTATATTCGGAACGATACATGAAGAGGGCTTTCTGAATGACGGAGAGTCATTCTCACGGCTGCCCTTCGGTCTGAACATCGTAGCGTCAGTAGTCATGCTCACGATGATGGTGATGCTGTTCATCTTTGAATGCAGATACAAGACAGATCCGGTGCCTGCACCATCGCCGACGCCGGAACCGAAACCTGAGCCGCAGCCAAAGCCGCAGCCAAAGCCGGCACCGAAGAAAGTATACGGTACTGTGCGCAGGAAAAACGGCAAGCTGACAGGGCGCTATATCGACTCCCCGAGCATAGCTAAGATAGAATCTATGGTCCCTGTGAAGATAGGCAGAGGCGCAGGTTCAGATATAATCATAGCCGATGCGTTCAAATCTGTCAGCAAACAGCACTGCGAGATAATGTACGACGGCAGCAAAGATAAATATTATGTGACGGATATATCCAGCTACGGCACCAGCATCGGGGACAACACGAAACTGGTGAAGAACATGAAGACCCCGGTATCAAAGGGGACTGTGCTGACGCTGGCAGGCAAGGAAAAGATCGTCCTTGAGTAGAGAAGGAGAAATAATATGGAACAGAGTTATTACACGGAACCAGTGAAATCGTTCAACGTAGGATTGTTTTTAGGAGTGGTGCTTGGAGGCAGTTTTATTGCGGGTATTGCATCGGTTATTCCAGTGATAGGCTTTATATTAGGACCAGTACTTTCACTTGGTGTGTTGGTTTTCTCGCTGATCATGTTATATCAGATACCGATAGGACTGAACCAGATGTGCTATGGTGATGGTGAGCATACCATGAACTGGATATGTGCAGGACTTCTTTCGATGATTACGCTTGGGATATACGGCGTCATCTATTACTACAAGATGCAGAAACGTATGAGCGAGAATTCAAAGAGATATGATGCAGGTGTCAGTGAAAGCAGTCCGTCCACGGTACTTATCCTTATGCTTTGCGGATATCTGACAGGTGTTACGGCAATCATTGCATTCGGAATGTTAATAAGCAGCTACAACAGGATGGTATATGCATATAACAGCTACCTTCCGGAACCGGGTCCTGAGCCAGAACCTATACCCGGTCCGGAACCATACAGATTCAACAAATCTGTAAGCACTACGCCTCCGATGCAGGGCAAACTGAGATGTCTTTCAGGCGAACTGGAAGGAGCCAGCATAATCCTGGCAGACGGCAGGGACATCGTCATCGGCAGACAGGCTGACAAATCCAATATCGTACTGTCAAGCTCCAGGGTCAGCAGGACGCACTGCAGCGTGTCCTATGACTCAGCCACAGACCAGTTCTACATAACTGACCTTTCCAGCAACGGCACGAAACTGATGAACGGCAGCAATCTTCTCAAGAATGTGAAGACGCCGATAGCCAACAATACAGAGTTCGAGCTGACAGACAAGAGCAGGTTCATCGTGACGTCGGGACCGGTAGTCATAAACCGTCATTAGATATCAGGCTCGCCTGAGTTACAAATAATTATCAGAGAAGAAGAGGTTGCATATGAAAAATCTAACATACAAGATAGCATACTGTATAGGCGTCCTCATGTGTATATGCTATTCCTTCATACCCTCGGGAACAGGAGTGATAGAGGGAGAAGACAATGCATTCGGAGCCATACTCAGGAAACCTACAGCCCTCGTGGGCATGGAAAACGTCGGACTGTTCAGAAATGCGCCGTTTGTGCTTTCCATACTGATATACTGGCTTCCGGCGATCCTGCTCATTGCAGCAGCAGTGCTTATCTTCATAATGAAAAAGAAGAAAGTCACCCTGATACTAACAGCTGCAGGATCTGTCCTTTTCATAATTGCAGATGTGATGTGTATCTGCAACGAAGTCCTTTATATAGGCGCTTTCCTGAACATCATCGGAGCTATCATCGCACTGGCGTCGATACTGCTGTGTATGGTGGACCAGGATCTTGAATATGAAGACTACGATGGAGGATACAGCGAATATCGTGACGGCAGCAGTACAGGAAGCGGCGACGACAAAGACCAGACTGTAGCGGTAAAATACGGAGAGGTCACATGTCTGACCGGCGAGTTCGAGGGCGGTACATTCAGAGTAGAAGGCTCTCTCACCATAGGCAAGGATGCCAGAAGATGCAATGTCGTCCTTTCAAACAAGACAGTGAGCCGTGTCCACTGCATCATCAGGTATGTAGCAGCAACAGACACATATACCGTCAAGGATATGTCCAGCAACGGTACATATTTCGATGATGGAAAGAGACTTACAAAGGACTACGAAATGCAGGTACCGAGAAAAACAGTTATATATATGGGCAAACCACAGGAATCTTTTGTACTGGATTAGCTCGGGCAAAAGACAGGTGTGATAGGAAATGAAATGCAGATATTGTGGTACAAAATTCAGCAGAAGTGACGGAATATGTCCTAAATGCGGGAGGCAAAGCGGCAGACCTAAAGGCCAGAGATCCGGCGGAAGTCCGAGAAGAAAGATCACAGTGATCGTAGTTGCAGCGGCAGCTGTTTTTGCGACTCTTGTGACTGCTCTGGCAGTTTCTTTCACTGGCAGCAGCGATCCGGACATATCGGTCATGGACAACAAGACCGGCGAATACATGATGGTGAACGCACCGGCAGATCTTTCCCTGGATATAGATCTTGAAAAGGCAGAGGATACTTCATCACTGCAGGTCTTTGATATAACAGGAAGGAAGATCGAGACTAATGACACCGTATCAGGAAAAAAACTCAGTATAGGAGCTCCTGACAAAGGATACAGCAAAGGCCAGATATACACGCTGGACCTTGGCGGCAAAGGCTCGTTCCACAGGAAAGATCTTAAGGACGCACGCAAGCTGATGTTCATAGTGGATCAGAAAAACAAGTCGGTGGTGGAGTTCAAAGACGGAGTGAAGCAGCTGGGCAGCAGGAAAGTAAGCGAGCAGGACGGGAAACTGGTCATCAGAGGCAGGTACAAGACTGGAGATATCATAGTGGCCGACGTCAACAATGATGATATCGAAGAGATATATAAACTCAAAGATGCTGTAATAAGCCAAGGCACAACGACAGCCGGTTATGAAGAACCGAGTGAAGATGAAGTCTACGAAAAACTGGAAGTTTTCTATTATGACGAAGTGAATCTCAGCAAAGCGGAGGTGGACCAGGAAAACGTAGGAAAGATGCTGAAGGAATCAGGCATCATGGACGCATTCACTGATGAGGTCTACGCAGATGATGGCAGCGCAGGCAGCAGCTTCGAAGCCGGATTTGATGGAAACAAGGATTTCGAGATAACGATAAAAGATCCGAAAAACGAGGATCGCAAGCTTGTCATCACTGCAGGCGTAACAGACAAGGTGCTTTTGAAATGCAGCAAAGACGACGGCGTGTTTTTTATCAACAATACGCTGACTATGACAGGCGGTTTCGATTTTTCTGTTTCCGGCAAGAACAAGGCAGCGGTGGAGCGCAAAGTGCAGGACGCCATAGAAGACTACTTCGGAGATGATGACAGAGATGTATCAGCGTGCCTGATGGACAAGAACATGGTGAAGATCAGCACTGCTGTTCCGGGAGTGCCGTTCATCAGGGTATATGGCGATATAGGCGTGTTCGCAGATATGGCAATGTCAGCCAGTTTCAATACCGGCATGGATGCAGAGATGAATTTCAACTCTGGTATCATATTCGACTACCGCAATGTCAAGGTCATAAAGAAATACACAGGAGCTTCCTTCGACTACGATGCATACATGATAGTCAAAGGCAAATTCGATGCGTTCGCAGGGCTTTCCATGGAGATGGGAGCGAAAGTGCCGGCTGTGATACGGGCAGGCGTCGAAGTCAGAGGAGGACCGTATCTGGAAAGTCAGGGCTGTTTCTCCATGACAGGCATACCGAACGACTTCAACGCCGAAGGCTATTACAAAGTGGTGATAGGCATGAAATGCCAGGGCGATCTCAAGTATAAACTGCCGCTGGCAGAGGAGCAGAAGAAAAAACTTGTTGAGCTGAAAAAGCCTTATGTCACATATGGCAGATACCTGGATCTACAGGATACATCCATCGAGAAACAGTATTCTCTTGACAGCAGCGGCATATACATAGGTGCATTGAAGGCAGAGTACAAGGACAGGATCAAAGGTGAGGATGTCTGGAAAGATATCAGGAAATATCAGCTTTACCTGGACGGTGATGAAGTCAGGCTCAATGATGGCTATATAACAGGTCAGCTTTCGCCTGGCAAACACAAGATAAAGGTCACGTGGAAAGAAGACGGAGAGAAATTTGAGAAAGAGAAAACCGTTGAGGTCATAGACTTCGAACCATTCAGTGCATTCGAGAAAAAGAACGTGCTGGGACTGACATATCCTTATATAAACAATGAATACGGATATCTGGCGGAAAAGAATAAAGTTGCAGGATACAGTAAAGAGACCCATTCAGATGCACTTGGCTGTGATCTGTATTTCAGCTGTGATTATGACAGCGATGCCAGTGATATGAACAATTACATATGCAGTAACATATTTGGCACAATACAGAGTATTTTCGGACTAAACCATGATATTTCAAGAGACAAGTTCGCTGAAGCTTTCGGGACAAGTCTTACGGAGATACCAACTGATCTGGACGGAGAAAATCCGTATTCTGAAGAACAGCGGAACATCAAAGATTTTGGTGCTTATGATTTCACGTTTAATTCGAATGGAGGCAGATATATATGTCAGTTTTATCTTCTGGACAAGAGTACAGTTACTCCGGATACAGAGATAAATGTGCGTAAGGCAGACTGATTTGCATAGAGTTTTGATATCGGGAGGAATTATGATATGAAAAACAAACTTATAAGCGGCTTTCTGGCTGTGATAATGACCGTAACAGTGTTTGCAGTACCGGCGGTGGCCAGTGCTGCAGCAGAGTCGGGCTGGAGCCAGTGGACTACTGAAGAGCCTGACGACGGTGCGCAGTACAAAGAAGCTGTCTTTTACCGCTACAGAGTAAAAGACATAAAGAAACTGTCTGCAGGTGAAGCAGTACCGGCAGGCTACAAGAAAGACGAGAAGGCCAGCACTGATACGGAGACCATATGCTACAAATATTCCAGGTGGAGCCAGTGGATCATAGAAACAGACTGGAACGAAGAAGCAGTAAGGAGCACGCTGAAAGAAGGACAGGAACTCAAAACAGAGTCAGTTACAAAGTACAGTGTGTTTGAAGGCCTTGAACATCAGACTATCGATGTCAGAGACACATTCACAGCAGTATACGGAGACAAGCCTTTCTCGCTGAAAGCCTCTGCGAAGACAACTCTGCAGTACGAAAGCAGCGATACCAGCATAGCAGCAGTATCATCAGATGGTATGGTGGAGGTAAAAGGCGCAGGAAAAGCATATATAACCATCAGCGCTCTGGAAGAAAACGGATATGAAGCGGCAAGCAAAGTGGTGCAGGTGGATGTGTCAAAGGCTGAAGGAAAGATATCATGCAGTACCGTAAAGTACGATATCACATATGGAGAAGGCAAAGGCAAGACTCCATTCTCTCTGAAGGCATCGTCAAAGGCTCCCCTGAGCTACAAGTCCAGCAACAAGAATATAGCTACAGTTTCATCAGCGGGCAAAGTGACAGTGAAGAACCCGGGCAAGGCGGTGATAACTATATCGTCAGCAGGAGACAGTAACTGCACGAAGGCAAAAGATGTATCGGTATCATTGAACATAAGCCTGAAGAAACCGGTGATAAGCCTGAAAGCCACAGGAAAGAAAATAGCACGTATAACCCCTGTAACGAAGACGCCTGGTGCAGAAGGTTACGAAACATGGATACTGAATCCAGGCAAAAGCAAGTATACGAAACTTGGAACAGCATCATCTGAAAAGAAATATTTCCGTTTCATTGGCACAAAAGGCAAGACATACAAGGTAAAAGTCAGAGGGTGCAGGAAAGTCAGCGGAAAGTATGTGTACAGCAGCTTTTCATCTGTGAAGTCTGTGAAGATAAAGTAGGGAGCAGGTCCAATGAAGAAGAAGGGAATAAAACTCATAATATCCTTTGCAGCCCTTGCAGCTGTAGCTGCCGTCATAGCAGCATATTTCCTGATCCCTGATGATATAAGGAAGATAACAGGGATAGAAGATGGACAGGAACTTTATATAGGTGAGACGACAGAACCTGACTATGATATAAAGCCTGCGAAATTCAATGACAGGAAGAGCCAGCTGAAATTCACTGTGTCAGACAGTGAAGTAGCGTCGGTGGACGACAAAGGCAGCATCAAAGCAAACAAGCTGGGAGAGACTGTCCTGACGATATCAGTGATGGACTATACCGAAGATGTCACCCTCAAGGTGGTGCCGAAGGTGAAGGATATAAAAGGCGTGAAGAAAACCATATCACTGACAGAGGGCAATTCTGTCAAACTTTCTCCGGAGATAGTGCCTGCTGAAGACCGTTTCAAGGACGAGAAGATATCGTATGCAGTAAAGGACCGCAAAACAGCCTCTGTGACAAAGAACGGAACTGTCAAAGGAAAGAAACCCGGAAAGACAGTCATAACCATGAGCTGCGGAGGATACAAGGAGAAGATCACAGTCAGAGTCAACGAATACATACCTGAGCCTGAACCGACAGCATCACCGTCAGTATCGACACCGACACAGCAGTACTATCCGACATCAGGAAGCAGCAGCTCAGGCAGCCGTTCATCAGGATCAGGAAACAGCAGTTCAGGAAGCAGCTCCAGCAGTAAATCAACCAATAAAGACAGTAATGCAAAAGGTGTCAAAGGTGACTTTGATTAACATGAACAGCTTGTATAACACGATATAACTAAATGAGAGGAGAAGAAACATGTATGAAAAAACAGTACCTCGCAGGTATCTGTATCTGCTGGCACTCATCATAGCCTTTTTACTGGCAGCGATGATTATTGGCAGCGACAAAGCAGAAGCAGCGACACTGAACAGTCCACGGATAGTGAAAGATAGTTCGATGGAGTCAGGACAGAAAGTCACATGGGACTGCATCTATTTCGGAAGCTATCCACAGACGGAAGTCGTATGTGAGAAAGATGCAGCGGCTCTGAGTAATATCATGAATATGATAAGAAATTACATGATAGACTACACTAAAGTATCACAGACTGAATGGGACAAGATCACAGGAGCAGCTTATGACAGCAATGGTGATGCTGTCGTGAATGGCGTCAGATACAGACGTATCAGAAGCAGTGAGGTCCCGAGTGCGTCCTCCGGAATCAGTTATATGTATGACTGGAACGATTCAGAGGACTATCACTATTTCAGATATGAACCTGTGAAATGGAGAGTCCTCAAAGTCAATGGAAATACTGCATTGCTGATGGCTGACAGGGCTATCGACAACCAGCCATACAGTGGAGATGGTCTCAGTATCACATGGGAGAACAGCACTATCAGAAGCTATCTTAACGGGTATGGCAGAAGCTATAATGAGAATGGCAAAGACTACAGCAGCAATAATCTGATGGACTCAGCTTTTGATGCAAAAGAGCAGAGTGCAATAAAGACAACTTATGTATTGAACAAAAACAGTGTGAGATACAATACAAACGGAGGAAACAATACCAATGATAAAATTTTCCTTCTGTCTCAGTCGGAGCTGTATGCGGGAGCAGAAGCTGCAGCATATGGATTCATAAGTTCGAATGACGATACTGATGAAGCTAAATTCTGTGAAAGCACGACATATGCCAAGGCCATGGGTGCTGCAGTGATTGAAAATACATATAATGACTGTTACTGGTGGACCAGATCTCCTGGCCGTGAGACGTACAATGCAGCATATATTGCATACGGAAGATGTGAGAATTTTGGTCAAAGTGCTACAGGAAGTGGTGCTGTACGTCCTGCACTGAACCTTGATATTTCATCCCAGGTATGGGAATATGCTGATACCGTTGAAAGTGATTCACAGACAA
>CAKQNZ010000034.1 GCA_934255435.1 uncultured Clostridia bacterium
GCATAGTTATATTGCGTACCACCGATAAACAGTTCCGTGTTTTCATAGTTATAGGTCTCGCCGCTGGCAAAGCCTGCTATTGCTATCCTGTGGTCCACATCGTCATCGGTGCCTGCGATACCGTCCGCACCCTTTGCTTTTTCAGCTACCGCACTGCTGAAAGAAGTTACAGCTTCCTTCAGTGCCTCAAGTTTCGTGGTGCTGCTGTCTGCCCTTGTGTAAAAAGTGTATCCAGGGTCTGTGTTCTGGCCTGTGGATGTGCCGATGGTGTGGCGATCACCACTGATGTCAGTGTAAGAATAGATGTAGCTGTTGCTGCCCCATGAGTGTTCTACGCTTACTTTATAATAGTCGCCATTGCTGTCTTTGTAATACATAGGGCCCCGACGATCGTTGTAATTTCCGTTAGTTTTATTTCTGGTGATCTCGGTGTAATGATACCCGAAGGACTTGCCCATACTTCCTGACTGATCCAGTACCAGCACTATGTCCGTCGGAATGTCTTCCGTCACCGTAGTCGTGGTGATCGCCCCCGTGACATATGATTCAAGGCGTATCCTGTAAGTCCCGTCGTCATTTTTCACAGCGGTCTTCCTCGTCACTACGCCGTCGCTTGTGACCCGTTCCGGGTCTTTGCTCTCTGCCGATGCCTTTGCTTTTCTGGCTGACTGAGATCTGCCGTTTACCGGTTCAAGGAACGGTGCTGCTTTTGTAAAGTCCACGGTCCTGAAATCCGGCAGTGTTGTTTCGTCAGCATCAGAAGATGCTGTGTCTTCGCTTTTGCTGTGCTGCGCTGCATACGCTTTCAGTGCTTCATACTGCTGCTGACTCAGCTTTCTTATTTCGGATCCCTTTTCTTCATCGCTGTCAAGGGATACAAGATAGCGGTACTGTTCCTCCGTGGTCACTTTCGTTATGTCACTGCTGCCAGGTTCATGCACAACGCTTTCTGTTTTCCTGACTGATGGTTCCTCTGTCTGGTGTGTCTCCGCTGCAGTTTCTTCAATGGGAATACTGTCTGACAGCTGCTCTGCTGTAGTCTCTTCGGTGGTTATCGTATCCTGGGCGGCCGCATCTCCCGATACCAGCGTGAAAGCGGACAGTATCATGGACATGCAAAGAACGAGGGACAGTATCCTGCTTTTTTTCGATTTTTTCATGCTCTCTCCTCCTTCACTTATTTTTCCGCATCAGGCCAGCCCGCTGCAGTGAACACATTGCTGCCGTTGTTTTTCACCTGCACCGCCTGTGCGCTGACTTTGATGACGGCTTTGCTGTCCTGATACATGTTTCCCATGGCAGGGTCGAAACTGACGTTCCTGAACAGGGCCTCAGTAGTTTCACCGGCTGCCAGGGGCTCATTGTAGTAATAGTATCCGTCGTCGCCACAGGTCCACCGGCTGCTGTCGTAGTCCAGCGTTATCAGCTGCGGATCGGCTGTGCCGGATGCGCCCTCGGCCAGATGTATGGACTGCGCCACACTTACTCTTATGTATGCCGCCTCGCCTCCGGTGTTCTCGATCCTGACTATCTTGGAAACTTTCTGCCCCGGCATCACGTTGTAGATGTCCCGGGACTCTTCGAAAGGGATCTCTGCATCATCAACAAGTGCAGTTTCCTGAAGCTCGATCCTGATGTTGCCGGTGGTCACCACATTCCTGGCGGTGTCAGCGGTGCTGAAATATGCGATAGTCGTGTATATCATCACCGAAATGCACAACGCCAGGACTGCTCCGGCTGCGATTTTCTTTTTCATAATCGGTAGCTCCTCTCAGTTTTTCAAATGTCGGTATGCCTCTTCATACAGGGCATATATTGATATCCGTGCAGCTGGGGTTGCAGACATAAAGCTCTGGCTGCAGATCATGTAAAGCTGCATCGGGGACTGCCTTCTCTACGCTGTACATAGAGCTGAAAGTTCTTTGCCAGCTGAAGCCGGTTAAAAATGCCTTTCTGCCCGGAGACCCGAAGGCAATCCGCAAAATGATCTCCTTGCCCTCGCCGGATATCCATATATACCCTGCTCCGCAGAGCAGGGATATGTCCACATCATGACTTTCTATTTGAATGCGTTATATGTTCCCGGAACGCCGAAGGAAGTATTGAGTGCTTCATAGGCGTCAGAGAATCCTGCAGCCTGTGTTCCTTCTGCGATGACTTTGATCTCCCAGTCTTCGCCAAGAGTTTCCTTGATCTTTGTTATGTCGTTATTCGTAACTTTTTTGTCGAGGTAGACCTGATGCATTGCCTTTTCAGCAGTAGTCTCACTGGCTTTGAGGGCTTTGCCGTAGGTGACTACATATACGTTGTATTTCACGCCGTCTATGGTAGTCTCATAGTAGTTCCAGTCTCCCTGATACGGGTCGCCGGCTGTCTTCGACCAGTCCCACTTGTCTGCACCTATGGAATCAGGTTCATAATTGAAGTGGAGCACATTCTTTCCGGCATCGAACTCTGTACTTCCATTGTCCAGGATCGACGGTATGGCGATATGTACACGTACATATGCGTCTTCAGACTCCAGTTCGTTCTTCACCATGACTTCCTTAGTGACTCCATTCTGTAAAGTACCGTCCTGTGCGCTGCCCGTTGCAGGTATCAGCTTTGAGTTCTGCTCGAAATTTTCCTCCAGAGAAATATCCACTTTTCCGGTAGTGAAAACGTTATCCTTTGCATCTGTGTCTGTAAAATATGCCAGTGATGCGCCGATGATGCACGTCACCAGCAAAGCAGCCACAAGACTGCATGTTACTATTTTCTTTTTCATATGTTATCGTCCTTTCGTACATGTGCGCATTAGTTCCATGCCGGTGCTGCATTCCATGCTTCCGCAGCTGTCCCGAATCCGTCAGCCTGTACTGCGTAGGCTTCTACTGTTATTGTCTTTCCTGCATGATCTGCAACCTTTGCATCATCCTTTACCTTGAAAGTATCGAATACTTTGATGTCCTGACCGGCAGTCACAGTTGTTCTGTAAGCGTAAACATTTGTCGCTCCGGCTACAGCTGTCCAGCCATTTGCTGCCATCTGTGCTGCAACGGTATCATCGGCTTCTATACCAGCGATCTCATCCACTACCTTGACGAACAGCCAGCTTTCTTCACTTCCTGCAGTTACGTGTACTGTTGGATCCTTTGTGTAGTTATGTCCGGGTATGAGCTTGTAAACGTTATCTTTTACTCTGGCTGCGCCTTCTACAGGAACTCCGGTCTCGTCTACCTTCTCCTCGTCCAGTGTGATATTCACATTACCTGCCGTGAATGTATTTGTCACTGTATCTGTCTTTGAGGTCAGATACGCCATTGTTCCCAGTACGCTCCCCACTACAAGTACCACTGCGGAAAGTACCGTAAAAAAAACTTTCTTCTTGCTTTTCATGTTTATCTCCTCCTATGAAAAAACCTGATATATCTGGGCGCTTTATTGCGTTGCCCACTTTTTTATTTGCTCCTGTCGTTTCCAGGACAGACAGAGCTATCGGTCACCACCGGTCTGCCGGTTTTCTTTGCTGTGACGTTCTGCACATGAGCTGAACGCTCCGGAGATAGTATTTTCTCCTCAGCAACCCCCTGTCCGCTATGCTCCCCGGAAGCACATTTCCGGCTTTTGCTCAGGCTGCCACGGCTGCCTTTGCTGCTTTCAAAGAGATCTGGCAGGAACGCCAGCAGTATTATCAGTGCTGCTGCTGCCAGCGCAAGGTATCTGCCCGGCGGTTCCTTTACATATGCTGCAAAATAGCCGAGATACGGTATCGTGAATACCGGCTTTCCTATGAGATTTTTGAAATGCACAGGAGATGCGTCCGGATTTTCGTTGGCATCGCCCTTGGTATAGAAATACTGATTTTTTTCGTCGATCTTTATGACTCTGTGTGTTGCGACTGTAAGATTTTTGTCGAGAATGAATGTTATAGGATCCCCTGTTTTTATATCCTGCGGGGCTGTCTTTTTCACATATATCAGCGAACCTGTATGATATGCCGGTTCCATGGAACCTGACAGGACGCTGTATGTCTGAAAACCGGCCGCCTTTGCCCCGACCAGCAGGACGACCATACCCACAGCAATGATCACAAGAAATGTTGTAACGGCAGAGTAGATCTTCCTGCCTGATGTTTTGTTTTTCCCCATTTTTTCACCTGTAAACCATATGTATTTGCTCCCTGTCTGAAATGCATCTGCTGAAATGTCAGTCGCTTCCGGAGGGACTGTGTGTGACTGGTCCGAAAAACAGACTTTATGGTCCGGGTGTATTATAGTATATCGATAAGTACGAAAGCTTGAAAATTGAACGATTCTTGATATGCTGTGCTGCGACTGGACGGCTGGACGGCAAAGTCTGCCTTTTAGACTATATTTTTAAAATTTCTGTTTAGAATATATATTTTTCCATATTCCCCGCTTCACTCAACGAAAGAACGCAGTATGTGAGACACCAGGTTTTTCATATGCTTCCCGGTAAGGACGGCGGCCTTCAGGATATAGAGGTTTTGTTTAAGGATAAATTACGGCGACCAGGTTTACCGGTCTTCCGAAGTTCGTTCCCCTTTCTCTGGCGATCCTTATACCTCCCGCCTGTCTACATCTCGTTTTCTCACGTTCGATATGAGCGACATACGATGCAGTACGAGGTCGCTATGGATCTGCTGGCTATGTCGTTTTCATTCTGTCTCGTATCCAGCAACAGCATGTCGGAAGCGACTATACCGACTCCGTTCTGTCTGGTGATCATACGCTATTCTTTTATTATTTCATCATGATCTCTCCCAAAGCGGTCCAGACCCCTGATAACGATAACACCACCGTTCCGGCATTTTTCAAGCATTTCGTGTATCACGCCGTAGTGATAGAAAATGCGGCCTCCGTATGCTCCCGCAGCCTTCAGCCAAATTCCGGAACTGTAGCCAGCTTTACACCTGCCAGGCTGCTTGTCCTGCTATATCCTGACCGCCGGTATCCCGAACCCGCTCAGTACATAGATCTGCCTGCCCGAAACCTGGTCTTTCGCTGAAACTCTCGTATAACCGTGATCTCTGATCCGATCATCTCAATTCCGAATAATCATATCGTTATTATGACTAACCAAAAAACCTTATGCAAAGCTCAGGTACATTCGCAGGAGTGAGTGCCAGCTGAAGCCGGGGAAAATCCGCATCGCTCCTGTTGTATATGTATTTTTATTTTTCTGATCTGTATTTTAGTGTTAAATAAAGAATAGATATTATAGAAATCCCTGTTATATATAGAGTCTCGATCTGCAACAGGACCCCCTGCCCTGCTTTCACTGATCATGAGCCTCATGCCCCTCTTTCAATACGTCTTGGAGATTATCATACTTTTCCAGCAGATTCAATACATATGCAACACAAAACGTCATCTTTGTATCAAACAACAGAATATCGGCAAATTGCAGGTTATTTCACAGTTAGAAGCACTGCTCTCCGGCAGGTTGCCGGGACTGGACTTGACATTTTTCGTGACTTCACGACTCTGCTTATCCACCGGCCGGATGGGTCGTTTTCGATACTTTTTCTCCCGGTTTCGTCCCATCTGCAGGGTTGCCCTCCCTTTGTGGCTTCACATCCTGCAGCATGCCAGCCGTTTTCATGGTCTAAGGATCTATACTTCAGATACCGGCTGCTCTCCCGGATCGATATCCCGCAATCTGCTATATCAGCAGCCGGCTTTCTATGATCTGTCTGATGGTATTTTCAGACCGGATGTCTTCCTCGTATGTGCATATGAGGTTCGTATGCTGGACGAAGCCTTCCCGCCGGTACATTTCGATTTTGTGCATCGTTTTCTGGAAGTAGTCGCTGTTATCCATCAGTCCGAAATGTTCCCATAATATTTTCTGGTGGCTCCGTTTCAGTATCGTAAAATCCGGATAGAACACACCGCTGCCAAGGATCACCGGTGCTTCATATTTATAGATGATCCCGTATTCATCCAGGCAGTCCGCAATGGTCCTTTCTGATTTTGAGCGCACCATAAGACCTGAGCTGGTACGGTATATGAGACTGTCACTGTAACTTTCCATGATCGGAGTCTTTTCTTCAAGCCATTTTCTGTCCATTTCACTGAGGTCCATTCGTCTGCCACCAAAAATCTGCTTTATCCGCTGGGTTTTATCTGTCCCGCTGCCGCTGCGTTTTCTTTTTATTTTCGATAGCGCCTTTTCTATTTCATAGCGGCATGTTTCGATATCTTCAAGTTCATTTTCTGCTATGTGCTTCCTGGCAAGTTCGATAGTCCTGCTGTCTCTGCGGCTGCAGCTTTTCTCGACTCCGCAGGTCTTGTGATAGCATTTGAAACGTCCGCCATCGGTTTTTATGTAAAGTTTCCCCTCCGGGCATCCTGCCAGTTCATGCTGCAGTTCCTTTTTTCTGTCGGCAGCATATTCGCAAAGAGTATCCAGCGCTGTCAGTATATTGCCGGGTGCCCCTGATGATAACCCATTTTGCATATTTCTATTCCTTTCCTTGCTGAGAAATACTGATCTTCCGAGCACATCATGAAAAGCCTCCGTCATCAGGTTCCAGTCTTTATGCACATGAAAAATCATTTTACATATTTTACTATATATAGCATCCCTCGTCAATTCCCTGATCGGTCCGCCGGAAACTTTCTGTTTTACTCACAATCCCAGCAAAAGTGAGCCACCAGCGCTTACACCCCAAAAGACTAATGCAGATTTTGTCTGTTTTGTCTATTCAGATACAGCCTTGGACAAAACGACACGGATAAAAGCCCTGTGACATCACCTTTTTTCCCGGCGAACCGCAGGTGAGTCGCCCGACAGAACGGACAGCAACGAACACAGTGAGTTGGAGTGAGCACCAGCGAACATTGCATGGTATTTTCCGCAAAACCAGGCATTACGCCACCACATGCCAAAACACTGTCATGCTTGCACAAGCTGCATGGTATTTCCAAAGCATGCCATCATGCCCCAACCGGCAAAAATAATTATTCAATTCAATGAATATTCTTTAACTGACACTTTATTTGTGTTAAAATTACCGTAATTATAATTTTTCCGGAGGTATTAAGTAATGAATATCGTTTGTTTAGACATGGAAGGCGTGCTTATCCCTGAAATCTGGATCGCATTCGCCGAAGCTACAGGAATCGAAGAACTCAAAAGGACCACCCGTGACGAGCCGGACTATGACAAGCTCATGCAGTACAGACTCGATATACTGAGAAAGCACAACCTGGGCATCAAGGAGATCCAGGAAACTATCAGCAAAATGGACCCTATCCCTGGTGCTAAAGAGTTCATCGATGAGCTCAAGAGCATCACTCAGGTGATCATCATCAGCGACACTTTCGAACAGTTCGCTCAGCCTATGATGAAAAAGCTGGGGTGGCCGACTCTGTTCTGCAACTCACTGGAGATCGCAGAAGACGGCACTATCACCAACTACAAAATGAGAGTCGAAAAATCAAAATACACGACCGTCAGAGCGCTGCAGTCCATCGGATTCGACACTATCGCCAGCGGCGACAGCCACAATGACATCGGCATGATACAGGCCAGCAAAGCAGGTTTCCTTTTCAAGAGCCCGGATTCCATCAAGGCAGAATATCCTGATATCCCTGCCTACGATGAATACGACGATCTGCTTGCGGCTATCAAAGAAGTTCTTTAAGACCGCCTGAAGCCGGCAAAACAGTGATACAGACACAGATCTGACAACATCACATCCGGCAGGATACTTTACGGCGGGAAGCTAACCAAAAGCTTTCCCGCCTTTTTTTGTCCAGACTGTAACATCTGACGTCCGATATTGTTATATAAAAGTAAGGAGGGAATATGAACAAAGAGCTTCTGCATGAACTTTACTTCATGTATGCAAAAGAAATCTATCTTTACCTTTATTCCCTCTGCAAAAACAGCTCCGCAGCCGAAGATCTGATGCACGATGTTTTCGTCCAGGCAATCATGGCCCTGAACGACGATCACCCCAACTTCCGTGCATGGCTTTACAAGGTAGCGCACAATCTTTGCATAAACAGGCTGCGAAAAGAGCAGAAGCTGGACTTCAGAGACGATATGTCAGAAGACAGTGCCGCCGGTATCACTGACGATATACTGACAGACTTACTAAAAACAGAATATCACAGAACACTCTACAAATGCATGGACAGGCTCCCTGCCGTCCAGAAGGAAGTACTTTTCATGGAATATTTTTCCGAAATGAACAACAAGGACATTGCTGCAGCACTGGGGCTGAAGCCCAATAACGTCCGTGTCATAGCACACCGGGCGAGGAAAGAACTTAAATCAATGCTCGAAAAGGAAGAGGAGGTCGATGGTGAGCTTTAAAGAATACCTTGAAAAATACAAAAATGGCACAGCAACCCCAGAAGAGAAGAAGCTGGTTGAAGAAGAACTGGAAAAGTTCGAAGCTCTGAACGATTTGGCTTACGATAATCTGACTGAAGAGATCAGCGACCTGGGCGGATCCGGACCTGACGACAGCGAAGATACAGCTGTTACCGCAGGAACCGAACGGGTCACCAGCGAAAGCCAGAAATTTACCAGAGCCATAAACCGTGAGATCAGAAAAACTTTTATCAGGATCGGGCTCTGTTCAGGTGCCGGAGTACTGGTGATACTGCTGTTCCTGATATTCGGACTTTCCCCGGTAATGAATCTCATGTACTACAATCCGGACGAAGCCCTCTGGACAGTTTCAAAAGACGATAACAGCTATGTTCCAAACCGGCTGTCTGTAGATATGGACGTATATACCGAGCTTCTGATACCCCTCAACAAATACACTTCATCCATGACCATATCCCAGGGATTCGGCAGATACTATTTTACAGCCAACAAGACGGCATGGCATCCGGAATATGAGGAAAACACCACCATTGCCGGAGAGATAAGCCGCAGCAACCTTCAGATATTCACGCCTGACGTTCTGGAAAAGCCTTCTGACAACGTCATGGGACTTACTGACAAAAGCAATCAGGACAGTGTGATGTACGGCACCAGGCCGGAAGATGCAAAAGAAGAGATCAGACAACTCAAGGACAGCAAAAAACCTGTAAAGGCATATGTCACCCTCAGCAAAGACCTGACATATCCGCAGGTCCACAAACTCTGCATGAAATACGATCTGTTTTCCATATGGTGCGGTATAAGGCTTCCCGGCAACAAAATGGGATACGGCTTCACTACAGACACCAGCGGTGCATGTTACGAGAAGGACTGCCCACTCAACAAAAAATATCCGGAGCTGCTGTACTCGGATACGTCAGACGTAAGCAGTGACGACCCGAAGAAGCTGGCCGGTTTCTACAAAAAACATTTCACCAGCATGCTGCAGTACATGGCAGACAACCCGGAATTCGCCGAAATGATGGATAACAGCAGCTTTTTCGAAAAAAAAGACATCGATGAAATGGTGTCATACATAAATAAAAAAGGCATGAAAATATACGGCTTCGCAGTCTACGCCGACAAAGACACGCTGCTGAAGCTTTACGATGAGAGCGATGTCTACGGCATACTCATCAATGCTGACTGATGCCTGAAGGCCTGCCGGTGAGGTAGGTCTTTTTTTGTCAGATCACACTGGTCTCGTAAAGTCTGTGATAAAGTCCCCCGGCTGCCATAAGCTGTTCATGGGTGCCGGATTCTTTTATTTCCCCGTCGTCGATGAGGATTATCCTGTCGGCATTCTTTATTGTGGACAGTCTGTGAGCGATGAGTATGGATGTCCTGCCTTCAGACAATCTGTCGAAGGCCCCCTGTATCCTGGCTTCCGTCACGGTAACCACCGCCGACGTCGCTTCGTCCAGTATCAGCACCGGTGGATTTTTCAGGAAGATCCTCGCTATGGAAACTCTCTGTTTCTGGCCTCCTGACAGCAGCACGCCACGCTCGCCAACATAGGAGCTGAACCCTTCCGGCATGTGCATTATGTCATCGTAGATCTCCGCTTTTTTCGCAGCCTCCACCACCTCGGCGTCGGTAGCGTCAGGTCTGCCGTATCTTATATTTTCCATGATGGTGTCCGGGAAAAGATACACATCCTGCTGAACGATGCCGATGCTGCGCCGCAGAGATGTTTTCGAAACATCCCGCACATCGTGTCCGTCAAGACGTATCACGCCGCTGTCCGCATCGTAGAATCTCGGGATCAGCTGGCACAGCGTGCTTTTGCCCCCTCCCGACGGTCCCACGATAGCAACAGTCTCACCGGGGCTGATATGCAGATCGATGCCCCGCAGCACACTGTTTTCATCATCATAAGTAAATGTCACATCCTCCACATCTATACGACCCTGCACGTTTTCCAGCACCACCGGATGCTCGGCCTCTCTGACCTGCGGCCTGCTGCGCATCAGATCGATGAAACGGTTCAGACCGGCGAATCCGTTCATGAACATTTCCGTGAAATTCGACAGTTTCCTGATCGGGTTGATGAAAGTCCCTATATAAAGATAGAATGTTATCAGATCCACGTAATCCATCCGGCTGCGCATGATGAGCCAGCCGCCCACTGCCATGATCACCACCGGCATGATGCACATGAAATACTCCAGTGACGAGTTGAACTTGCCGAAAGCCCTGTAGTTGTCGCATTTCGCAGTCTTGAATCGTTCATTGGCTATTGAAAATTTGGCATAATCCACATCCTCATTGGCAAAGGCTTTAGATGTCCTGATGCCGGAAAGTCCCGACTCGATCTCGCCGTTGATCTCCGCCATCTTTACCTTTACATTGCGGGAGGTTATCACCATGTTCCTGCGGAATGCCATCACCACCAGCAGGAATATCGGAATGATTATAAGTATAACCAGCGCCAGTCTCCACTGGATCGGGAACATTATTATCAGGCTGCCGATTATAGTCACGACAGCTATGAAAAGGTCCTCTGGTCCGTGATGCGCCAGTTCTGTCAGTTCGAAAAGGTCGCCGGTCATGCGGTTCATCAGCTGGCCGGTCCTGTTCCTGTCAAAGAATTTGAAATCCAGGGTCTGCATATGTGCGAAAAGATCCTGTCTCATGTCCGCTTCGACACGCACTCCGAACATGTGTCCCCAGTAGGTTATGATGTAGTTCATGGCCGACCGCAGTATGAAGGCTATGGCTACGATCACCATCACTGTGAAAAATGTATGGAATTCCTTTCCCGGCAGCAGCTCGTTCATGGAGCGCCTTGCCACCAGAGGGAACATCAGGTCTATGAGGCACGCTACGAAAGCACAGGACAGATCCAGCAGGAACAGTTTCCAGTGGGGTCTGAAATATCCCAGGAAAGTCCGCATCGGCGGTCTGCTGAAATCTTTTCGCTGCCTGGCAGCACACTTCTGGTATGATGAAGCCCCCTTGGTTCCAGTCATGCCTTCCGAGCCCTTGCCATTCCCGGATACACGGTCATTGTTTGCATTGCCGGCGTTTTCCGACACTCCGCCTTTGCCCGGCATTTCGCCGCCAGCTGTTGCCGCCCCATATTTGCGAACATCCCCGGTTCTCAGTGTATCACTTCTGTCTGGATTTCCACCGCCGCTGCAAGCCCTGTCTCTGTCCGTGCTTCCGATGGGCTCTGAGGCACTGTCTCCAGCTGGGTTTTCACTGCCGGCTACGGCAGCTCCACGTGGAGACTCTCCCGGCGTCACTCCAGTATTTCCATCTTTGTTGATTTTCTCTTTATCTCTGTCTTCTGTCATTTTATGATATCGTAAATCCTTTCTGCTGCAATATATTTGTATCTGAAATTCCCCATAGCCGGCAGGAAATCAACTGCTCGCTCCCTGAATATCGGTGATCCGCCACCGTATCACTCTCTTGGGTCCTGTACAGTTCCTCATAAAAAGTCCTGCTGTTATGAAGATCATTGTATCCACGTATTCTGTTTTCTTCAGTAGTAAAAGTGTCCATTGAAGATCGTGCTATACTATATTTTTCTCCATCAGACCACGCTTCTATTCTTTGACTTCCAGTATCTGATATGAGTATATCACCCACACCGGCGATTTACAACACTCCACCGCTTGCATATGGACCCACAGTAACAGTCAGGATTTTCGAGATGGGACGTTTTTGAAGAATCCTCCGTCGGTTTCGATACTTTCACGGACCCGGCAGATGGGCTGCCGGCTGCCAGGGCAGTCACTCTCTCCGGAATGGGTCGTTTTTGAACAATTCTCCGCTGTTTTCGATACTTTCACGGACCCGGCAGATGGGTCGCCGGCTGCCAGGGCAGTCACTCTCTCCGGAATGGGTCGTTTTTGAAGAATTATCTGCCGGTTTCGATACTTTCACGGACCCGGCAGATGGGCTGCCGGCTGCCAGGGCAGTCACTCTCTCCGGAATGGGTCGTTTTTGAAGAATTATCTGCTGATTTCGATACTTTTTTCAGTCCGGATGGCCGAAATGCCGGCTGCTGAGGTGGTCTGCCTCTCTGTGATGGGTCGTTTTTGAACATGAACTTACTGATTTCTATACTTTTTCAGTCATGATGACTGTGCCATTGGTTGATTGCCACTATCTAATTGTAATATCAGCCTGACCTGTAAAAAATGGCAGCAGTGGAGGAAATGACTCGTTGCACCAAAGGTGCGTTGTTCCAATGAGCTTGCGAGTTGTGGCAGGTTCCATGCAAAAGTTCCCTGGCTTCAGCTGGCTTGGAAAATGCGACAGCAGGGAGCGAAGCGAGTCGGAGCACCGAAGGTGCGTTGCGAGAGTTCCCCGGCCTTAGCCGTAATGGAACTCACCGCTCCGTTTTTCCAATCGGATCGCTATCTCCCCGGAAAAAAAGCAACGCTCACTTCGTTCACTCCTACGCCTTCGCATGGTATGTTTCTTTCTATCTTTTTTCTGACTGCTCTTCCCGTAAGGACTCCTCCTCACTGCAACAGCAGCAGCACTCTACCGTAACGTGTCCGGCTTCTGTCTGTGCCATTCCTCTGTGTCCCCTGAACACACCAATACATGATTCGAAAGCGTGAATGACAGCCCGCCTCCTGCGGAAAAATCCTGACATGATCTTTGTCAGTCCTTCTCTGTGCTTTTTCACGATGTTTTCAAGGAGCTGGCTGGCGTATTCGCAGCCGTCCTCGTTGATGGAATAATAGTTCCACTTGCCTTTCCTGCGGCTGCGGACTATCCCTGATTCGCAAAGTATCTTCATGTGGTGCGACAGCGTCGGCTGGGATATCTTCAGATCATCCAGCAGCACACACGCACACTCCTCACCTTCGCAGAGGATCTCCAGGACCCTCACCCTGTTCTCATCAGTGAACGCCTTGAAAACCTTTATATATTCTGAGTTCATATCGCACCTCCATTGCGGTCGTTACACCTTATATCACTTCTGTTATTTTATCGCTGAAACATGGCACTGTCTTCAGTTTTTATATTACCAGGACCAGTCTTCCAGAGCTTCCCCTGCGGTCTGCAAAAAGCAAAAACTGCAGTTCATCGCACAATAACGCTCCACAACCATAGGGCCTGGATCAGTCTTATCGGACAACGACCCGGATGAACTGCCGTATGTAACTGGATCTCCGCAGCATCATACACCACCTGTATCTGCTGCTATCCCGCAAGGGCAGAGTACAGCCGACAGCAGTCTCTCGGTTACAGCTCCGTCACAGTAACCACTGTCGCCGGTCTTTTTTTCACCATCCCCGGAGTACATTTACTCTCGCTGTCATGCGCCACATCTGCATGTCAATGCCGTCATGCAAAGGTCGCTTTCTAAATATCTATCTTCGTGCCGTTTCCTAACATTATATGCTCATATCCGGATTCTTTCAACAGTTCTCTGCATCTTCCGATGTCCCAGCCGCGATTTTCCTTGGTGTCGCTGGCAATGTCACGAGGGTTCACGCCTGACTCGGCACATACCATGTTGGCGCCGGACATATATCCCATGATGTTCGGTTCGTGGACTGCCATGATCGGCATGCGCTTCATGGATGCAAAAGTCAGTATCTGCACAGCGATGATCTTTGAAAGTGTGAAAGGGCTGATCTCCAGTTTTCCTTCGAAGGGCGTTCCCGGCACGGATATCCTTTTCATAGCTCCGCACTGGAAAGTTTCCAGCTCACGGCTGAACAGGATATGCTCTGCCATCTGCTCCGGCGTGTGTTCCGGTGCGATAGGTTCCAGCGCATCCAGGACTTCCAGTCCGGCTTTCTTTGCGTTCAGCATGGTCTGTTTGCGCTGCTGGGGGTCGATCCTCGTATCTGTGCCCTCGCCCAGACGCCAGCAGTGGTAGACGCCTGAAATACCGGCCTTTTTCATCTCGACGAAATCCTCGTATGACGTGTCTCCCACGTTGGAAAACATCAGGGTGCTGCCGTTGAGGTTCTGCCCTGCCAGCTTCACCGACTCCAGGAAATGTTCCAGATCGTACTTGTGCATCGCCATCAGGTAAAGGCCGTAGAGATCGCCGTTGTATGTGAATTCCTTTGTTTTCTGTATCACTGTTTCAGCATCCATGTGCATGGTACCGAACTGTGTATGATCCTCTGCGAATGAACAGAACGAACAGTTGGCTTCGCATGGCGCGCAGGCGATGCCTATCTGCCCGAAAAGATATCCGGTATTGCCGTTGCGGGCTCTGATGATCCCCGACGCAGCACCTCTCACTGCAAAAGCCTCCTCCGAGGCGTCGCCTACAGACAGCAGCGATATACATTCTGCCTTTGTCAGTTCCTGGCCTTCATAAGCTCTGTCTATTATCTTTCTTATTTCCTTGTCCATGATTTTTCTCCTTCGTCTGCGCCCGGGGATCCCGACCCCGCAGGCTCCTGCATCGCACTACGGCTCAGCCCTCCGCTGCCGCCATTACTTACTTAATATATAAAGTATAGTAGATATATCGAAAAATTTCAATATATTTCGATATGTAACCGCCCGCCAGGACCCGTCTGCCGTGCGTATGAAAAATCAGGAAAAGCCTGCTGTTGTACAAAGTCCCTGCCCGTGACCGATGATAAAGGCGCAGGAGTAAGTGAAACGAACGATGCAACGCATCAGCAAGGATACTAAGAAAAGAGACGAAATGGCAGGAGTAAAACCATGATAACAACTCATTGGCTGCCATAAAGCGTCTCCTATGTCTCGTGACTCTGCCACCATTCTTTGAAAAGTATCGTAACTCGCTGCTTTTCCTTCAAAAACGTCCCTTTCCAAAGAGCGTGACCGCCACGAACGCTGTCATCACTGCTGCCATACCTTGAAGTGTATCGAAAACAGCAGTTTCCCGGTCAAAAACGTCCCTTTTCGAAGTGTGTGACCGTCACGGCAGGCATTGATCCGGCAGCCCGGACCGGAAAAGTATCGAAACAAGATACTTTTCTCTCAAAAACGTCCCATCCCAAAATGCAGGATCGCTTACAGATCACATCATCTGCCAGCAGAGCATCGTCGCACTATCCATTTGTGTCAAAACACAATGATCTTCATTTTTTTTATAGCTCCGCTACAATTTTTTCAAAAATACTTTACATAGCCTGCATTCGGTGTTATGATTTTAAATGATCATCAGAAAATCTAACGATCAATAAATCGAAGGGAAAAAAGCAATGTTCAATAAGGCAGTATTTGCAGCAGAATATTTTTACTTTTACTTTACTTTTTATAAGAGTAGAGTGAATTTCGCTGCAATGAGATAAGACCTTAAAACAGAGCTTCAACCGAACGAAAAGGCAAACATCTCCGCAAGTGAAATTCACTTGCGGATTTTTTTTAGGGTGCTGCACATTAAGGTGCACCAGGATGCAGCGCCATACAGGCCGCCGCCGGCCCGGTCTCAAAAGGGCGGACAAGACAACCCGTAAATATCAAACAGCTTAGAAACAAATGACAGACAGTCAATGGAGGTAGAAAATGATAGTTATATTAAAGGACAACCCGGACCAGAAACAGCTTGACAACCTGATCTCATGGCTCAAAAGCATGAACCTGGACAT
>CAKQNZ010000035.1 GCA_934255435.1 uncultured Clostridia bacterium
TATTTCAGCAGAAACTCAAAACGCAGGGAATGGTGCAGTCTATGTCACGTGTCGGACACTGTATCGATAATGGTCCAACAGAAGGATTATGGGGAATCATTAAAACCGAAATGTACTGCCTGCATGAAATCAATGATGAAATGTCTTTAAGAACTGCGATCGATAAATACATTGACTTTTACAACAACGAGCGTCCACAGGGAAGATATGACTGCAAAACACCAACAGAAGTTCGTTCAGAAGCGCTTGCTGCTGAGATACCTGCTCTATATCCGATCCCTGAAAACAAGCGAGTCCAGAAATACAAAGAAAAATGGATGGCATAAGAAAAAGCTGCCATACAGAAATGATCTGCATGGCAGTTTAATCAACGATTTTTTAAATATTTGACCTGTCTCCTTGACAGGGGGCATATCATCAATGGCTGTCATTTTTGTGTACGAATACGAGGAATTTGCTTATGAAGTAGTTGCCGATGACTACGATGATCTGGGTCAGCAGTTTGCCGACGAGGGCCTGCATGCCCATGATGTTCACAAGCAGGAACACTCCGCCTACTTCTATCACCATAGTGATGAGCCTGGCGCTGACGAATCTGGCAAATTCACCGGCAAGGGATCGCATGTCGGGACACTTGCTGCGGAACACGAATATCTTGTTGGTGACATACGCGAAGAGTATGGCTGCTGCCACGGAGATTATATTGCTGATGGTGACATTCACCGAAAGCAGTTCGCAGAGCACTGTGAAGACAACCAGATTCACAAGCGTGGTCATGCCTCCTGTTATGATATAGACGATAGCATCACGGTAGCGGCGGATGAATGTCGTTATCTTATCTGTCATCTGAATCTCCTCTGACCGTGCCTGCTATGATATATCTCGGTCTGCCCTTGACTTCTTCATATATCTTGGCGATGTATATGCCTGATATGCCCATGCATATCATTATGATGCTGCCTACGAACAGCAGCAGTATTATCATTGTGGTGAAACCCTCCACAGCCGTACCGGTACAGAACTTCACAAGTGTCTGTATGCCTATGACGATGGCGGCGATCAGAGTGAATATGCCAAGGCCTGTCACGATCTGCATAGGTGCCGATGTGAATGATATGATGTTTGACATGGCGTATTTTATCAGGCTGAAAGTAGACCATTTTGTCTCGCCCTGGAGCCTTTCCATGACCTGGAATTCAACGGTCGCAGTCTTATAGCCCACCCATGAGGAAAGGGCCCTGAAAAACATGCTGCGTTCAGGCAGCTCCAGTATGGACCTGACAGCTTTCCTGTCCAGCAGCTTGAAGTCCGACGCTCTTGTCATGTCAATTCCGGTGGACTTCGACATAACACGGTAGAAGAGCTTGGCACTCATTTTGTATTTCAGCGATTCCCTGCCCCTGTCGCTTTTGACGCCTTCTATGACGTCATAGCCTTCAAGCCACTTTTCATACATAGCAGGAAGTGTCTGAGGCGGATGCTGCAGGTCGCAGTCCATCACTGCGGTGCAGTCGCCGGAGACCGAGGAAAGACCTGCCAGGATGGCCGCCTCTTTGCCGAAATTACGGGAAAAATCGACGCCGGTGACTTCCGGGAAATCATCGGTGATACTGCAGATCTCGTCCCATGTGCCGTCCTTCGATCCGTCGTTCACGAATATTATCTCGAATGGTATGCCGGCATCCTTCAGTATTTCTGAAACGGTGCTGGCAGCCGGCCTTATATTGGCTTCTTCGTTGTATGCCGGGATGACTACAGAGAGCATTCCATGTTTTCTGTTCATATTTTTTTCTCTTTTCATGTTTTTTCTCATATTTTAAATTATAGTATGAGAATGACAGCTTTTCAATGGATATATGTGATTTGGAATAAAAGAAACGCCGGATAAAGGCAAAAGGGCAGGAATTCATTGACACCATGGCACTGAGTATAATAAGATATATGTATAATACCAAGGGAGGTACTTTTTTTATGTCAGAAAATAGGAATCATACACTAAATGACAGGAAACGAATGTCTTTCGGGATATACCTGCTGATATACACGGTGCTGTTCGTCATAACAGCAGCGGTCGTATTCAGCTTTTTTTACGTTACAGGCAAAAGTTTCATACATTCTGAGGACGGTATAAGGCAGCACTACAAGTCGCTGTGCTATTTCGCATCCTACGGCCGTGAAGTGATATCGCAGATAGCAAGTGGCAGTTTCCACGGTCTGCCGACGTATTCTTTCAGCTTCGGGGAAGGCGCGGACATATATACGACGCTGCACTACTATGTCATAGGCGATCCGCTTTCGCTGCTTTCGCTGCTGATACCTGCGAAATACATGTCCTATATGTACTGCGCTCTGATAGTCCTGAGGATATATCTGTCGGGACTGACATTCTCCGTATACAGCTACTACATGAAGCAGAAGTATGCGGCAGGGATAATGACCGGCGCTTTCGTTTACGCATTCTGCGGATTCAGCCTCGTGGCAGGCATGAGACATCCGTTTTTCATAAATCCGATGATATATCTGCCTCTGATCCTTACAGGCGTGGAACGTGTCATCAGGGAGAAAAAGCCGGCCGTGCTGATACTTTCCGTGTTCGTGGCGGCAGCCAGCAACTTCTATTTCCTTTATATGCTGGCGGCACTGACAGTGATATACACACTGATAAGATTGTTTCTTCCGTGGCCTAAGGGTGAGATGAAAGCCAGGCTTGCAAGTTTTCTGAGGATAGCGGGCTGCGCTGTCACAGGACTGATGATGAGTGCATTCATACTCGTACCGGTGCTGATACAGTTTTCCGGCGAAGCAAGAGCAGATGTAAGCTATGCAGTGGATCTGCTATACAGTGCCAGCTACTATGATGATTTCCTGATATCCATCATAAAGATGGCAGATATCGGAAACTACACGCTGATGGGATATTCTTTCATCGTGCTTATTGGTATCATGCTGCTGTTCACACACAAAGGAAAAAAGACCGGACTGCGTTTTGCATTCCTGCTGGGAGCTTTCATGCTGCTTTTCCCTGTCTTTGCATATATAATGCACGGATTTTCATATGTCAGCAACAGATGGATATTCGGATACGGGTTCCTGCTGGCGTACATCGTGACAGATATGTGGGAGGACCTTGTTTCACTGGATAAAAAGAAATGCTGGAAGCTGGCAGGCGTCGCATGTATATATTTCATAGTCTGTGCAGGTTTCGAGGTATATTCTGGCTTCATATCACAGATAGATAAAAAGGACATGGCGCTTCTTATCGGTACGGGCATGCTGACCATATTTGTGATACTTTGTGCAAGAGTGCTGGTAAGCTGCCGGAAGAAAAACGACATAAAACTGAACGTTATGCAGTGCCTCACTGTGGCGGTGGTCATATTCAGCATCATGGTCAACGGGCTTATAACCTTCTACCCCGGTCAGGAGGATTCGGTGAAGCGTTTCGTTGACATGGCAAAGGTGGACAACATACAGACATCATCTGAAAAGAAGCTGGAGGAGATGACTTCTTCGGATGATGATTTCTTCAGATATTCAGGAAATTCTTCGAAGGTACTGACAAGAAACGGCACCATACTGACAGGTATGTCATCGACACAGGCGTACTGGAGCCTTTCCAACACCAGCATACTGAAAGGCTACAAGGAGCTGCTGGTAGGTATAGCGGATCTTTCCTTCATCGGCAATGCAGACAGCAGGACAGCTGTTGAGGAGATTTCATCGGTGAAATATCATCTTTCCAACGCATCAGGCAAAGACGCTCCTTATGGATACGAGCTGGCAGGCGACGAGAAGGATCAGATATACGAGAACAGGCTTGCGCTGCCGCTGGGTTATACATATTCTTCATACATAACTCCGCAGCAGTACAGCAAAATGACTCCGATCCAGAGACAGGAAGCTGTGCTTCAGGGCGTGTATCTGGATAAGAGCGATTCGGAGGATATGGCGTCTTCAGGATACAGCAATACAAATGTGTCGCTGACAAGTGTTTCCGTACCGTACAAAGTCAAGTCGGGAGACGGTGTAAAGCTGAAAAACGGAGGTTTCGTCGTGAGCAAAGGAGGAGCCGGCGTGACTTTCTCCTTTGACGGAAAGGAGAACTCCGAGACATATCTTTACATAAAGAACCTTGGTTTCAAGGGTGTACCGAAGACTGAATACTATTCTGCTGAAAAGGTGGCAGCTATGAGCAAGGCTGACAGACAGAAAATGAAAAAATATGAACATGACTACATAGAACCGTCACGATTCAGTCTTAAACTTAAAGCGGAGGATGTAAACGGCAGGACTGCGAAAAAATCATTCTCTATACTTACCGAGAAATTCATCAGATACAATGACAGGAAGGATTTCCTTGTGAATATGTATTACAGCGATGAAGCAAAGAAGTCCATGACACTGACTTTCCCTAAGACAGGGGAATATTCCTACGACGACATTAAGGTGATGTGTCAGCCTATGAAAAATTATGAAAAGCAGGTATCAGAGCTTGGCAGCGATGTCCTGAAGAACATCGATATACATGCCAACGATGTGCAGGCTACATCGAAAGTGACAGGCGATATAACGCTGAAGGAAAACAGGATACTAAGCCTTTCCATACCTTACTCAACGGGCTGGACTGCATATGTAGACGGCAGGGAGACCAGGACCATGCGTGCCAACACTATGTATACGGCGCTGCCTGTAAGTGCCGGGAACCATCATATAGAGCTGAGATACAGCACTCCTGGAGCAGTTTCCGGTATCGGAGTTTCACTGACAGGTCTGACGCTGTTCCTTGTGATTGTCGTGGCAGGCAGGATACTGCGCACCCGCAAGGGGCAGCAGGAAGGCAGGAAGACTCAGCAGGTGTGATATCTGCATAAAGTCTTCAGAGGATGATATATGTTTGAAAAGATAAGATATTTACTGGGAAAAACCAATAATGTTTCAAAGAGCACATACATCTGGAACACCATAAATGCATCGGTGCTGGCGTGCCAGTCGCCGGTGATACTCATGGTGATGACCAGGACCAACGGTCTTTACGATGTAGGTGTGTTTTCCATAGCGTATGCGGTGGCCAACCTCATGGTGTTCATCGGACAGTACGGCATGAGGCGGTTCCAGGCTTCAGACGTGAACGAAAAGTACTCCTTCGGGGAATATTACGGTATGCGTGTGATATCCTGCATCGCAATGATGGCAGCCAGCGCAGTGTACTGCGTGTATGGCGTATTTTTCAATGACTATGGACCTGACAAACTTGCTATGGTGATGCTGATGTGCGGTCTCAAGTGCATACAGGCTTATGCAGATGTGATACACGGCAGGATGCAGCAGCTGGGAAGGCTGGACGTTGCAACGAAAGCATCATCGGTGAGATATGCTGCTGAGATAGTGGCTTTCGTCATCATGCTGATGACAACAGGCAGTCTGATAGCATCTGCATCAGTGTGTCTTGCTGTTTCCATCATGATATTCTACATCACATCGGTGAATGCAGCCTGCGACTACTGCACATTCAGAGCGTTGTACGATCTCAGAAAGCTGCGGCTGATGCTGATAGAGGGGTTCCCGTTGTTTGTCAGCCTGTTCCTGAACATGTATATCAGCAATGCACCGAAATACGCTATAGACGCATACCTCACAGAAGACATACAGGCGTACTACAATCTGATATTCATGCCTGCATTTGCAGTAGGCTTGATGGCGCATTTCATATTCAACCCTATACTGACATCCTATGCAAAACTCTGGGTCAGTGGCGAGCTGGGTAGGCTCAGGATGCTGATAATACGTCAGATGGCACTGATCGCAGGGCTGACGGTGTTGGGACTTGCAGTGGCATATACTATAGGTATACCAGTGCTGTCTTTCATTTTCGGAGTGGAACTGTCCCAGTTCAGACAGGAGCTCTGCATTGTTATGATTGGTGGCGGAATGCTGGCGTACGCCACGTTCTTCAGCACAGTGATAACGATAATAAGGTGTCACAGCTCTCTGATAGTGTGCTACGGTATAACGGCGCTGGCAGCAAAACTGATGTCAAAGAGGTTCGTCCTGGACGGCGGCATACACGGAGCAACGGTGATGTATTCGGCGCTGATGGCAGTGCTGGCGATCATGCTCTTTGCAGTGGTGATCTGGGGCATGAGGAAGGAGCGGTGTGAAGCGTGAGACTGCACCGTCAATCTTGAAATATCATGTGGGATATGGTATAGTAGATACATTGTCCAGCCGGATATCAGTATGTTTCCGGCAGGATGGTAAAAGAGGTCGGGAAGATAAAGCAATTTATTCGAAAGGGATTTAGTATATAAATGAATAAAATAAGCAAAAATTTATTTGAAGAACAGGTTTTCAGAAGAACATTCAAAGTGATATACAAATTCATAAGCAGGAACATCCTGAAATGGATAGACATATTCTTCGGAGTATGCTACAGGAAGATATATTCGCTGTTTCTGAAGACCGAAAAGAACAAGGTAGTATTTTTCGTTTACCAGGGACAGTATACCTGCAACGCCAAGTACATAACAGAGGAGCTGGTGAAACGAAAAAAAGAAAATCCGGAGCTTGATATCGTATGGCTGGTAAACAAGAAGGTCATCGAAACCAGGGAAGACACGGATATACCTGAGGAGGTAAGACTTGTAAGAAAAGGTTCTGCAGATGGAGTGTATGAGCTTATGACAGCGAGAGTATGGGTGGACAATGCACTGAACTGTCTGTGGAAGATCATCCCCAAAAAGAAGGATCAGATATATCTGAACACATGGCACGGCTCGCTGGGCATAAAGAGACTGGATACATATAATCCTGCATACTGGAGATTCATAGCCAGGCTCAGCAGGAAGAGGATCGACTACATGATCACCAACAGTGATTTTGAAAACAATGTATTCGAAGAGTCATACTGGCAGGGCACGCCAAAGACGATGCTGGGACATGCCAGAAACGACATGTTCTTCGATGAAGAATGTATGCAGGGGCTCAGGAAAAAGGTATGCGCTCACTACAGGATAGACGAAGATACACGTATACTGCTGTATGCACCTACTTTCAGGAGCGATAAGGATACACAGCCTTTTGATATAGACTACAGCAGACTTTATGCTGCACTGTCAGAAAAATATCCCGGCAAATGGAAGCTGATGCTGAGATATCATTTCCACAACAGGAAGAAAAATGACTTCGATGAAGCAGACTATATAATAAATGCCACGGAGTACCCTGATATACAGGAGCTGATGGCAGCAGCAGATATCGGGGTAACAGATTATTCCAGCTGGATATACGATTTTATGCTGACAAGGAGGCCATGCTTTATATATGCGTCGGATCTCAAGGAGTACAATGAGGATCGTGGCTTCTATTACAAGCTGGAAACGACGCCGTTCATGATAGCAGAAAATACAAAGCAGCTGTGCAGCAACATAAAGAATTTCGACGGCTGCGTGTACAGCAGCAGACTGGATACTTTTCTCAAAGAGAAAGGCTGCATGGAAGATGGCAAAGCCAGCACTCGCATCGTGGATATGATGATGGGATATCTCAAATGATACTTCATATGTGATGCAATATCATTGCCAGCAGGTAAATAGTGTAGTCAGAGGTTTATTCAATTATTTTAAGAGGTATTTTAACGTGAGTACGATCAAAACGATTTTTACTGAACACTTGACATACAGAAGACAGATCTTCAAACTTGCCAAATCAGATCTTGTGAAGACATACAGAGGATCCGCTCTGGGGTGGACATGGGCGTTCATCAAGCCTATAGTGACACTGTTCGTGTTCTGGTTCGCATTCAGTGTGGGACTGAGGCACGGCAAGGATGTGGACGGATATCCGTTCTTTCTGTGGCTGGTGGCAGGATTCCTGCCATGGTTCTATATGAGTGAAATGATAACCGGCGGAGCGGGATGTATCAGAAAGAACAAGCATCTTGTGACGAAGATGAAATTCCCAGTGTCTGTCATACCGACATATACCAGTCTGTCCAAGCTGACAGTGCATATCATACTACTGATAACGACGATACTGATATTCGCAATCTTCGGACACAGACCGGATATATATTATCTGCAGATACCTGTATATATGCTGATGATGTTCGTTTTCTTCACATTCTGGGCACTGTTTTCAGGTATGCTTTCTGCGATAAGCAAGGACTTTCTTAATCTTGTAAAATCCTTCACTCAGGCTCTGTTCTGGATGTCGGGCATCGTATACAATGTCAGTGGTATAAAAGTGCCATGGATAAGAAAGGTGCTGGAATACAATCCCGTGACTATCATCGCCAGCGGATACAGACATGTGTTTATAGACAAGACCTGGTTTTTCGATTCGCTCCATGAGATCAAATGCTATCTCATCGTACTGGCTGTGATGATAATCCTGGCGGTATGGGCGTACAGGAAGCTTTACAGGGATATTGCAGATGTGCTTTAGAAAGGGATATCATGAAAGAGAAAGAAACAGTTATATCCTTTAAGGATGTTACCAAGACGTACAAATTATACAAAAGCGATAAAGCGAGGTTTTTAGGACTTTTCACGAAAAAAGTCCCATATAAAGAAAACAAAGCTGTTGATCATGTTTCATTTGATATCAAAAAAGGCGAGGGCGTAGCGCTGTTCGGCAGAAACGGTGCAGGTAAATCTACTATCATGAAGATGATAACAGAGGTCACCTTTCCCAGCGAAGGCAGTATCGAAGTCAGAGGTCGTGTCAGTGCGCTGCTGGAGCTCACTGCAGGATTCGACGGCGAGTGTACAGGCCGTGAGAACATATATCTCAAATGCAATCTGATGGGTATGAACGACAGACAGGTCAGAGAAGTTGAGGATATGATAGTTGATTTTGCGGAACTTGGCGACTATATAGACCAGCCTGTAAGGACGTATTCCAGCGGTATGAAAGCAAGACTGGGATTTTCCATAAATGTCAACGTGGATCCTGAGATTCTTATCGTGGACGAGGCGCTCAGCGTAGGCGACAAGGCGTTCAGAAAGAAATGTACGAGCAAGGTCCAGGAGATCATGGCGGACGGCAATGTTACATTCCTGTTTGTAACACACTCTACGTCCATGGCAAGGGATTTCTGTCAGCGAGGTATCGTCCTCAAAAAAGGAAAGAAAATATACGACGGCGACATAGAAGGCGCCATCGAGCTTTACGAAAAATAAGGATCAGGAGGAGTTCTATGAAAAGAGTACTTACCTACGGGACATACGACCTGCTGCATTACGGACATATAAGACTTTTGAAAAGAGCAAAAGAGCTGGGGGACTATCTCATCGTAGCCATATCTACAGATGAGTTCAATGCGATAAAAGGCAAGAAAGCATATCACGACTATGAGACCAGAAAAGAAATGCTGGAAGCCGTGCGCTATGTGGATCTTGTGATACCTGAGAAAACATGGGAACAGAAGATAGACGATGTGAAGGAATACCATGTAGATGTTGTCGTCATGGGCAGCGACTGGGCTGGAAACGAGAAGTTCGAGCAGCTCAGGGATTACTGTGAAGTGGTGTATCTTGACAGGACAGAAGGCGTTTCCACATCAAAAATAAAAAAAGAACTCAATCTTCAGGCACCTGAGGACAATATCAATCAGATACCTGAAGAAAAACATGATTAGCTTTTTTTCTTACTGAATATGAAGTCAACGATATCCTGCGTTTCGTGATCACTTCCTGAATATACATATTTGTTCAGGAACTTTTCAACATCTTCGGGACGGCAGATATCGTTTTTTATTGCCTGGACTGTTTCTGCAGCTGTACTGCAGACAGGACCGGGCATTTCTTTTCTGTAGTCCATGTATATGTCACGGTTACCCATATAGTGCTCGTAATCGTATGTGTAGAGATAAAGAGGGAGCTTTCTGATGGCTGCCTCGTATATGATGCATGAGTAGTCGCTGATGACATAATCTGCGATGAACAGCATATCGAAGGATGAAAAATCATGATCGACAATGGCATGCTCATGTGTCAGATCCAGCTTGGCCAGTGGATGCGCCTTTATTATCAGGTCATAGCTTTCGTAATCCACTGCATCGGCAAGAGCTGCAGCAGCGGCTCTGAAGCTTTCAGGCTCATCTTTCCTGAAAGTAGGTACATAAAGTATATTTTTTTTCCTGCTGAGCTGAGGGTATTTTTCCAGTATTTTATGCCTTGTCTTTTCTGCTCGCGCTTCGTCTTTCAGCGCTTCGACTCTTGGCAGAGGCAATGTCACGATCTTTTCGATCGGATAGTTGAATCCTTCTGCAAGATGGGGCTTGTATGCCTCCGATGCAGCCAGGATGTAGTCGTATCCTCTGTGCATTTTCATGGTATGAGCAAGCTTCGATGATGAACCTTCGGGCATATCCAGTATGCTGTATCCGAATTTCTTCATGGTGCCGACAGAATGCCACATCTGTATCACCAGCAGGCTTTCTTTGTGATCCAGGATACTGACGAGGATGGAGTATGAATCCAGTACGATGACTTCGGAAGTCGCCAGATGATACATCTGGCGGAGCATATGGAAGCAGTATCCAAGTTTCGATGCGATACCGCCTTCGAGCTTCCGGCAAAGTATGACACATTCATAATCCGGATGGAGTTCGGTTATCTTTTCTGCAAGCATCCTGATATCAAGAGACGGTTCGTTGCTCTGACGGCTGATGAATGTCACTTTTTTTGAAGCTGGCAGAAGCTTGAAGAACCAGTATATAAACGATAAGATCTTAACGGCTGCATTCAGTAAAATGTACATATATGACCTCCTGTGATAACATGGATTATACCAAGAATATGTTGTAATTTCAACGGATTCTTGATATAATATAACGATAATATCTACAGAGAGGGCATAGTATGGATTTTTACGAAACAAATGATTTTGAAGTAGTTGACCTGCAGTGGGAGCGTATTTTTCTCAGGTTTGATATAAAGACAGAATACCGGGGAGATATGCAGTTCGGCATCCTTCTCGTCGACAGAGAAACTGTCAATGAGAAAGAAGTGAAGAAGTACGGCGAAAAGCCGGTAAAGAGCACTGAGGCGAGACGCCTGATACCCATAGATCCGTATGAGTCAGAAGACGGTATATACAGGTTCAGGATAAACATGTCGGCAGCAGACGGCAGGGAATTTCTCGACAACGCTGTCTGGAAGATCGGCATCGTCACAGGCAGAGGTTTTTCCATAGCAGGCACATCTGTTGATCTGGCGTACCAGCTGGAGGACCGGGCCAGGATATTCAGGTACGGCCGTGGCAGATACGCATACAATGTTTCTTTTTCTGTTACTTATTTCAATGAAAAGAATCTTGAATTCAACATCAACAGCAGATTCATGATCGAAAATAAAACATGGAAAAGGCGCAGATACATCCAGGAGGCTTTCACCTTCAAAGGCAAGCTGAACCGTACCTACAAATACATGGTCATATGGATGATAAGAGCGTTCTATCATGTGATGGCGGCTCTGACGCCGAAGGACGGCAGCAGGATACTGTTCATGTCGGAGACAAAGGACTATATCTGGGGCAATCTCAAATATATCGACGACCGCATCAAAGAAAGATGTCTTGATAAGGATTTCAGACTGACATATTCCTGCAGGAAAGCGGCAGGCGAGCACAATTCAGCGCTGAGCTGGGTAAAGACAGTTTTCCATATTGCAAAGCAGGACTATATATTCGTGGACGACTATGCACCGCTGTTCGGATTTTTCAGGCTCAGCCCGAAAACGAAGCTGATACAGGTATGGCATGCCGGTGAAGGTTTCAAGTCTGTAGGATACAGCAGATTCGGCAGAGACGGATCACCGTTTCCTTCGATGTCATGTCACAAGGCATATGACTATGCGCTGACAGGGGCAGAAAAACTGGTGGAAGTGTACGAAGAAGTCTTCGGTATCGAGAAGAGCGCATTCCTGCCGACGGGTATGCCGAGGCTTGATGATTTCCTCGACAGCGACAGGATAAACAGTTTCCGCAAGGAGTTTTATGACAGATATCCGAAACTGGCAGGCAGGAAGATCATACTCTTTGCACCTACATTCAGAGGTACAGGTCAGAAGGATGCATATTACGACTATGACCAGCTGGATCTTGGACGTATGCATGATTTCTGCAGCAGCGACTACGCTGTGCTTTTCAAGATGCATCCGTTCATCGACGAGCGCATAGCGATACCGCAGGAATATCAGGACTCGCTGTTGGATTTCTCGGAATATCCTGATATCAACGAGCTGTACTATATCACTGACGTGCTGATAACAGATTATTCATCAAACTATTACGAGTATGCACTTATGAAAAAGCCGGTGCTGTTTTTCACATATGACAGGCAGATATACGAGGTGACAAGAGGCGTTCACAGGAGCGTCAGAGAAAATGCACCGGGAAAAGTCTGCGATACTTTCGATGAACTTATGTCTGCACTGGAAGACAGTGATTTTGAGACAGATAAACTGGACAGGTTCGTCGAGGAGAATTTCGGAGAGTACGACGGACATGCATGCGACAGAGTCATAGACAGGATACTGCTCGCAGACAAGGAGGTTTGATGATGAGTAAGAATATAGCGATAATATTTGCAGGCGGCAGCGGCGCCAGGATGGGTGCAGGACTGCCGAAGCAGTTCATAGAGGTGAACGGCAAGCCTATCATAATCCATACACTGGAGATATTCGAGGAACATCCTCAGATAGACAGTATATATATAGCCTGCAAACCGGACTATATAAACAAACTGAAAAAGTATGTACAGAGATTTTTCATAACGAAAGTGGCGGACATCGTTCCGGGAGGGACTACAGGTCAGGATTCCATATATCAGGCGCTGAGTGCTGCCGCAAAGGAGAATCAGGAGGACTCCATCGTGCTGATACATGACGGTGTCAGACCGTGTGTGCAGAGTGAAGTCATCACAAGTGCCCTTGAGTGCGTGGAGAAGAACGGTTCAGCCATAACATGCACTCCGCTGTTCGAAACGCCGATAATGAGCAATGACGGTATCACGATAGACGATGTGCCTCGCAGGAGCCAGTGCTATACAGCTCAGGCGCCTCAGTGCTTCCGACTTGGCGATGTGATGGAAGCCCACGGCAAAATGCGTGAAACAAACCCTGAGTACAAGGATATCGTTGATACATGCACATTGATGAGGAGCCTCGGCAGGACAGTCTCCATCGTAGAAGGCAACAGAGGAAACATCAAAGTCACTACGCCGGAAGATCTCTACACATTCAGAGCGATGATACAGTACAAGGAGACAGAGCAGGTATTCGGATTCGCTGACAGAGAAGTAGTCGGCAGACTGAAAAAGACAGAAAGGTAGGTACAAAATGAGCATAATACTCAAAGAAGACATAAACAATATACTGGCTGCAGATCTGCAGTGGGAGAAGTTCAAAGGAGCGTCAGTGCTCATAACAGGAGCTACAGGTATGCTGGGCGGATATGTGCTGAGGACACTGGTGGAGCTCAACAGGAGCAGAGACTACGGCATGACGCTGTATATCCTGATACGTCATCCGGAGAAGCTTGACGAAAGTCTCAGAGACGAGGTGACTGTCATCTGCCAGAGCGTTGCAGAACCTGTGGGATCGAATGCGAAGTTCGACTACGTGATACACACAGCAAGTCCCGCGAGCCCGCTGATAATGAAAAACGACCCTGCAGGCACTATTGCAGCAAATACTCTGGGTACATTCTATACCCTGCAGGCTGCGCAGAGAAGCAATGCGAAAGGATATCTCTATATTTCATCGAGAGAGATCTACGGACAGCCATACGAAGGACAGAACGTGTTCAGCGAAGACACATACGGATTCGTAGATCCGCTGGAACCGAGATCCTGCTATCCTGAAGGCAAGAAAGCGGCAGAGACTATGTGCGCATGCTTCAGACAGCAGTACGGACTGAATACCAAGATAGCGAGACTGGCGCATACATTCGGCCCCGGCATGAGCATAGATGACGGACGCGTGCAGGCGGACTTCCTGAGGAATGTTGTGAATCACGAGGACATCGTACTGAAGAGCGAAGGCACTGCCATCAGGACATACACATATGTCAGCGATGCAGTAAAGGCGCTGTTCTATATACTGCTGGATTCAGATGATATCGTATACAACATTTCATCAGAGGCAGACACAGTATCCATAAGAGACCTGGCGCAGACGCTGGTGGACGCTTTCCCTGAGAGAAACCTCAAGCTGGTGTTCGACATACCTGAAGCAGACAAAAATTCAGGCTGTGCACCGTTCACACTTGGTATACTTGGAAGCGACAAGATCAAGGCGCTGGGATGGAAACCTGACTACAGGCTGGATGAAGGACTCAAGAGGACAGTGATGTATCTGGAGGGAAAATAGGCAATGGATATAAAAGCCGTACTGAATAATATACGAAAAAAAGGCATACGAGGCACACTGGAGCTTAGGAAACGCAGGAAAAACGAAAGAGAAAATAAAGCCGTACTGCGTGAGGCGCTGGACAGGATACTCAGAGAGACGAGAGATGATGAGCTGTTTCTCAGGATCAAAGAATACTACGAGAAAACATATATCCCGGCTTTGTATAAGGATATGTCATATATCGAGGCTGACCGCAGCAAAGTAGTGTTCCTGGCAGGAAAAGGTCATGAAAACAAAGCTTCGGAAACATACAGCCATATAAAAACCAAAAAAGGCATAAAAGCAGAATACTTCCAGCTGGACAGCGACGTGTATCTCAGCGAACCTTGCGGCAGCAGAGTCAGCAATGCTGTAATATCAGCAGCAGGAGCAGGCACGATAGTGATATGCGGGGATATTCCTTTTGCAGATGATATCGGATACAGGAAAGAGACGACTGTCATAGACGACGTGTACAGAGCAGGACACAGCGGCAGCGATGCGGAGCTGATAGCCGGACTGGCTGTTCCGGTGACAGAGGCATCAGCAGGTGAAAGGCCACAGGTCGTTTTTCCTGACGGCATGAAAAAGAAAGATTTCATAGAAGCTGAACATATGAAGCTTTTCCCGAAGGAACTGAACGGACCGCTGAAAAAATACTATATCAAGAGCTTCCTTCCGACTGTGTATGAGCATTTCAGGAAGGACCCTGTAGAAGAAAACAAAGTGATAATACTGCAGCAGCGGTCGAACCTGAATTCCAGCTGCAAGTCGATATACCATTCACTGAAAGACGATCCGTATTTCAATGTGATTTTCCATGAACTCAGGAGCAAAAAAGTATCTGCAGTCAGATATTATCAGAATGCAGCCCTTTTCGTGGCTGATTTTGCCGCTGCCCGAGCTGTGATAACACATGAGCAGAGCGAGATACTGGGCTCTATCGACATAAGACCTGAAAGCCTGTTCATACAGCTGTGGCACGGACTGCCGCTCAAAAAACTGAGGCTGAGCATTGCAGGCATGCCAGGATACAAATCCCTTAAAGGTTTTGAAGAATATCCTGAAAGCAACTACGATATCGTGACTATCGCAGCTCCGGAGTGGAGACCTGTATTCGAGGAATTCATGGGACTTGAAAAGGATACGCCGGTGATACAGTCTCTCGGTATACCAAGGACCGACCAGTTCTATGACAAGGAGTATATAGACAGATGTTATGAAAAACTCCACAGCAGGATACCTGCGTCGACAGAAAAGAAAGTGATACTGTATGCACCTACATACAGAGGGCTTGAACCGAACCGTGTGGCTCCTGATGAAATAGACATAGGGATGTTTGCGGAAAAGCTCAGCGACGACTACATCCTGATCATAAAGCACCATCAGACACTCAGTACATGGCCCAAGATACCGCAGCAGTACAGAGACAGCTTTGCATACGACATGACCAAAGGCAAGGGAATGGATATAAACGAACTGATGACTGTTTCGGATATATGCATAACAGACTATTCTTCACTTGTGTTCGATTTTGCCATAT
>CAKQNZ010000036.1 GCA_934255435.1 uncultured Clostridia bacterium
AGCCGGACAAGGACGAATACCTGCACATAGTAAGCAGACTGGCTGACGAATACGGCATTGACATGGACGAGACGGAGCTGTTCAGGAAGGCTGAAGCCCATGCTATCCGCAGGAATGGCAGGAGCCCTCGTACCGCAAAACAGTTCATCGAACTTCTTAAGACAGGTATATAGACATTTTTACGTATACTAAAAGCCCGCAGATCTGTTACCATCTGCGGGCTTTTTATGCATATCATACAATATTTTTTCGCAGACAGAGCGGTTTTCCTGCCTTGTCTGTCCGCAGCTGCCTGCCTTCCAGGACCAGGCGGTTTATTCCACGATATCCTTTATATTTTCAGGTTTCAGCGGATTTTCGTCCATTTCCATGAATTTCTTCAGCACTTCATCTGAATAACATTCTCTGTTGCCGCCTTTGATCTTGTGGTAGCCCAGCAGTTTGATAACCGCCTCCTCCTGTACTTTTGTCAGACGCACCGGTGTATATCCCAGCGCATATCCTTTATAAAAACGGACTTCTGTTACTGCTCCCATCGTATATTCCTCCTGTCAGTACCTGTCAATTCAAAATTCTATACTGTATATGATACCATCAAACGGTGCTTATATCAATTCTGTTTTGCTGTCTGTCGAACCCGGCACCACCACATAATTGTCTCGATACATATAACTCATGTGAACTGAAAACTGCCGCAAAGGTATTCATAACCTCGCGGCAGTTTTATTGTCCCGTCATATCCCGTGCCGGGACATCCTTTATTTCACTATTATTTTCACGTACTTCACTTTCTTATCGCAGCTTATCTTTATACGACAGTTGCCTTTCTTCTTGGCTTTGACAGTGCCGCTGCTGCTGACGGTGGCTGTTTTTTTGTTCGATGACGAATAGTGCACTTTCTGTACGCATGTTATCGGGCTTATGACAGGCCTGAGTCTGTATGTGCCGCCCTTTTTCATGGAAACCGATGAAGACTTCACCGTTATGCCGGTAGCCGCCACAGCGCTCTTCTGTACATTTACCTTCAGTGATGCCTTTTTACCACTCTTCAGTCTGACAGTGACGGTAGCTGTACCGGTCTTCCTGCCGGCTGTGATCCTGCCTTTGCTGCTGACCTTCACGATCTTTTTATTGCTGCTGCTCCATGAAGTGATGCTGTCTCTGCGGGCAAGGCCGCTGGCTTTCACCTTTGTCGTGGACTGGCCTTTCTTCAGCCGTATGCTCTTAGCGTTGAGTTTGACAGTCGGTTTCAGCTTATCAGTGGATCTGTATTTCGCATCACCACATACAGTACAGAGGGACTGCTGCTTTCCCTTTTTGAAAACAGTCGCCTTCGATACAGTCTCCCAGGATCCGTAAGTATGGGATGTCTTACCCTTGACCGAACCGCTGCTTATGATACCCTCGCAGATATCACATATCTTATCGCCGGTATAGCCCTGACGCAGACATGTCATACTGCGTTTGTTCGCCGTGTGGCTGACTCCGCTGTGAGTGCATTTCTCCATGGAAAGATGCACCAGCTCTGTCTTTTCATCATCGGCTTCAGACTTCATCAGAGCATAGTATCTCACGCCTTTTTCCAGCTTCATATATCCGTATTCGGACATATCGAGACAGCTGTAGTTCTGATCCAGCACGTTTTCACATGATACATATGAACCATCGCTGTCCTCTGCATATATATCTCTGCCGTTTATCACGATGCGGTAATATCCGCTGTCAGGTGCAGTGAAAGAAACCATCTGCCTCGAATCTGATTTCATGGTGAAGCCACAGGCCTTCGACACATCATCCCATTTCACAGCATCTGTTATATAGCTTTCCGGTATCACATCGAAATAGTTCTGTGTTTCACCTTTATACTGTCCCTTTCCGGTATATTCTGCGATATAGCTGCCTGCTGCCGTCGGGAAATCCTTTATGGCGGTGGAACTGCCATCGTCATTTTCCCTGGAGAATGATATGTTATAAGCATCTTCAGAGAGCGTCTCGTACCTGCCGTTCTTCTTTCTTACCAGCGACAGATCATGGCTTTTCCCCGAAACGAACAATGCGTTCCGGCAGTAATATCTCATAAGATCCCTGTGATCCAGCACTGCGAATCCAGTTATGGTACTGTCGGTATATCCTGATGCTGCAGGCTGTGCCACTGCGATGTAATCCCCCGGCTTCGAAGGCGGCTGCGCCTGCATCTTCAGTCCGCCCAGCTCCAGGTCGTTGTTTTCGTAATCATCATATGAAGCATATCTTATCTTGTATTTCGAAGTGCTAAGAGCCTTGCCGATCCCTGAAGAAGTCCTGCAAAGGGTCACATCCTCCGGTGTGATCTCGTCGTCCCAGTAATCTTCTATATTCATTTCATAATTCGAAAGATCCGTTGCTTTCCTTATTATGAACACATCCGTGTACTTGCTGCCGGTGCTCTTTATCGTGGCACGGACATAGTATTCTCCCGGTTTCTCCGGCAGTGACGAGGAAAATTTTGCAGCGTCCTCATCATCTGTATATGGTGCGAAGCTCAGCGTATATTCGTCCTCATCCAGCTTTATATCCATACTGATCCCGGTATATACACTGAATGTGGAACGGTCGAAGCTGCGATCGCTCCAGAGGCTGTCCTCATCGTATCTTATCAGATAGTCACGCTCATAATAGTTTCCTGTTACCGTTATATCATGATCAGGCATCCTCACGGTGGTCATCGGAAGGTACTCGTCTGTTATGTACCCGCTGTCTCCGTCGCCTGATCCCCAGCATTCGAAAACATTAGCTGCATCGCTGTCTGTGGCATATATCGTCACCAGCTGTCCCGGATACGCCTTCTCCGCATCAGCGGTGCCGCCCTTTACAGTTATGCTGTGGGCTGTCTTTGATGGAGTTACCGATGAGTCGTAGTCAGGTTTCAGAGTTGTCTCGCCATCAGCCTTCAGCAGTGCGCTGCCTGCCGATGTACCGATGTTCAGACTGTATTCCTTGCCCACAGTCAGCTTCAGGCCGCTGAAAGACACAGTCTGTTTTTCATTCAGCTCTGCATCCATATCCCTGACGGTTATGTTCACAGGCGATGATGTAGCGGCAGAGAAACGTATCCCCGGCGACGAACTGAAAGTATCCTCATCGCCGCATATCACAACGGATATGCCTGAATCGGTCTTCTCGACGCTGGCGCCCACCTTTTCCAGAACATCATCCAGATATATCATATCCTCATAGGTCGGAGTGGACTCGATGATCACCTCACGTATCATAGTCCTGCCCTGTCCTGACGCCAGATCTTCTATCTGAGTCGTTGTCATGGTATCAAGTCTGGCCATGTAGTGCTCAGGCTCATGTACCCTGCCAAGATTTTTGAAGCCGCCCGCTGCCATGGAAACCACATGCCTGATACCTGCCAGTTCCAGAGATCCGCTGTACAGGCTTTCATATCTTTCGTCCGAAGATTTGCCGCTGTAGCTCTGGTTCTTTTCCCTGAAAAGATCTCTCAGAGGTTCCTGCAGCGTCCCCTTGAAAACACCTCTGTTCACATTGATGAGCCCTGCAAGATTCTTTATCTTGTACACCGTGGAGACCTGGGACGGTTTTATCCGCGGGCTTTCTGAAGTTATCATCTTTCCCGACAGTGACGTATATCTCTGCCAGAGCTTGTCGGTGCTGTCCACAGGAAGCCAGAGAGTATTGCCGTATCTGCCGTAACCCCACAGGTTCAGAGGTACCTGCGGCACCAGATCCTGGGGACTGATGATATTGAATATGTTCTCGTCCCGGGACTTGCTGGCGTCGTCATTGTTTTCTCTTGTGGCTACATTGGGAGTCGCAAAGGTATACGCGTAGAGATCTTTCTTTGCAACGGATACCCCGCCTGCGCCGTCTTTATTTATATCGTGGGCCACTCTGTTGGCAGTGGCGGCTGAACGGCTGTATCCGCAGATCCATATCTTCAGATCTCCCCGTATACCGTTCTCTGAGCTGCTGAGGCTCTTCACATAGCTGTCCAGTTCACGCTTCACCTTTTCTGCCGCCTGGCTGAACCCGTAATGGTCGTCATTACCGCTGCCGTATACCACATTGAAGTTGCTGGACCACTCCGCACCGTAGCCGCCGCCTCTCAGGACCACAGCTATCACGGTGTCCTCACCTTTCGATGTGTCGGTTTTATCTTCCCCGCGGTTCACGTACTTCTTCGCTATGGAAAATGCCACCTTGTCGTCACTGTCATTGAGCGGCACCTCGTAGTTCACGAATTTCATCCCGGAAAATTTCAGTTTTTTATAGAGTTCTGCGATGTTCGCTGCTCTGCCGTAACCGTTCCCGGCCGTCGGCTTTATGGTATCCGTCCACCGGCTGTCCAGCCTGCAGTCTGAATACCCCGCCATCACAGCAGCCAGTGATAGCTGTGCGAACATGTTATGCTTCTTATTATAGTGGATCGTCTCATCGTTTATATAGAACATATGATCCGAATATATGCCCAGGGTACTTTCGTGCCTCGTGCCGTCCGAGGCTGAATAGTGGAACACCGGAGTCATTTCATCTATGTAGTTTTTGCTGCTGTCATCCGATACGTCCGGTTCCACTTCATCCGGCTCCTTCTTGCTGTCAGTACTTACCGTGCCGGCATAGCTCCAGAGGCCTTCCGCTTCGCTGAGGGATATGTGGATCGCAGGGCATATACCTAACCGCTTGTTGTATCCATCCCAGCCGTGGGTATCGATCGTCACACTATTATACCCCGCATAGACACGCATGACTTCATTCGCACCTTCCCCTCTGTTTCTGAGCCAGTAGAACCATTTCTTTGACGCTTCTTCATAAGACTCGGTGTCACTGATCCGACCTTCGCGCGATGACCCGCCACTGTAGGCGTATTCCGTAATTCCCCTCGCCCTGGCAGGATCGTCCTTTTTTTCTTTATTTATGAACCCATATTCGCTGTTCTTCACTTCTTCTCTTGAAAGAATGAAGACCCTGTCGGTGGTGGTGCAGCTTTCATTATCAAACCATCCCCGGCTGTACATCTGGGTGTTCTTTATGGCGCCCTGTTCATCTTCGGTGAAAGCGCTGTCCATGAAGTTCTCATCTGCGAACTCGCTGTACTTCGAGCTGTCGCCACTCAGCCATGCCCTTAACGTTGAATCCTCCCATGTAACATCCGGCATCCCTCCTCCGTATCTGTCAGATTCGTAGTCGTGGAACCTCCTGACGTCCAGTATCTTGTCAGCACTGAGGAAGACATCGTCCCCGTCCACCTTCAGCACTCTCCATTTTATTGGTGATTTCTCTGCATCCGTGCCCTGCTTGTAGCTGCCGAACCATATGCAGTCATATGTGATATACCTGTCCTGATCCGCCCACGGACCTTTCAGCGTCACATCATCGTCCTGCGCATACGCATCAGAGGCTGCCGCCCATGCGCCTGTCATCATCAGCAGTACAGCTGCCAGTACTGTCATGAACCTGCCTGATACAGACCTCTTTTTCTTTATCTTCTTCATCTCATCCGTTCCTGTTCTTCTTTTCAGAGAATAGTTTTCAGATAAATTATAACATGTTTCAGGCATCTGTCACTGTTTTTTCAGACATGAAAAAAGGACCGCCCGGATTATCATCTCTGCCATATCCGTGCGATCCTCTTTCATATTCTCTTTTCCAGTTTTTCTTTCTCGGTCTGTCTTTTTCAGTCATATACCTGCCGGTCCTGAACGCCGGTGCCGTATATGCCTTTTTCCTGTTGACCTGGTTCATGTCGATGGTCATCTTTCGTTTTTCTGCCGACCGTGCCACAGGCACAGCTCCTGTCTTCTTTCTTCCCATTGTTTTCGCCTCTCTGTTATTCAGATTTTTCTTTTTCTTCTGTCTGTCCCAGACACTTTTTAGCAATATAATAACCTGCCGTCATATCTATGATGTACATAGCTGCATATATACATGTAACTACCTTGGCATGTTTCCTGTAATTCCAGTCCTTAAAAAATTTTTTCATGCTTGCACCTCCGTATATATTATATGCGCAAATTTATCTTTTATATGATTATAATCCTGACTGGCAGAAAATACAACCGTAAAATACATCATCACGACAGTTCCTGCTGTCTCACGGACTGCTTCATATAAATCAGGCCCGTGATATCTGCCAGCACCCAGCCGATGGGTATCGCCAGCCATATGCCTGTCTCTCCGAGAAAAGCCGACAGTATATACGCCAGCACCACTCTGAGGCCCAGTGATATCACCGTCAGCACCAGCGACATACCGGGACGCTTCACAGCTCTGTAGTATCCGTACAGCAGGAACAGGCAGCCTATGCCGCAGTACAGCGCACCTTCGATGCGGAGATATCTCACGCCCGCTTCTATCACGGCAGTTTCCCCGCCTCCCACGAATATCTTCATCAGCGGTACTGCAAATATACATACCAGCATTGATATCACGACACTGAATATCATGCTCATGACGAATGCAGTCTTCGTACCCTGTCTTATACGGCGGTTTCTGCCTGCACCGTAGTTCTGTGCGACGAATGTGGAATATGCATTACCGAAATCCTGCACCGGGAGATATGCGAAAGTATCTATCTTCACGGCGGCTGCAAATGCTGCCATCACCACCGGTCCGAAACTATTCACCAGCCCCTGCACCATCAGTATCCCGAAATTCATCACCGACTGCTGCAGACACGTCAGCGCCGACATGTTGATTATTGAACGCAGGATGTTGCTGTCATACCCCAGCCCATCCTTTTGCGGCAGCAGATCACGGCATTTCCTGAATACATATATCATTATCCCGATACCTGAAACATACTGTGCGATGACCGTGGCAAAGGCTGCACCTGCTATCCCCATGGAAAACCCCAGCATGAACAGCAGGTCAAGTCCGATGTTCAGCAGTGCCGACACCGCCAGGAACACCAGCGGCACAGATGAATTGCCTACAGCTCTCAGAAGACATGAGAAAAAATTATACAGCGATGTGGCGATGAGCCCTGCAAAGATCACCAGCAGATATTCCTTCATGCCTGCCCATACCTGATGAGGCACACGCAGTAATGTAAGTATCTCATCCAGCCATATGTAGACCGCTGCATTTATCAGCACCGTCACTGCCATTATCAATACGAAAGCATGCAAAACAGAGGAACGCAGTCTGCTTTCGTCCCTCTGTCCTCTGTATATGGAAAAAAGTGCTCCAGAGCCCATACTGAGCCCCAGGAACACCGAAGTCAGAAACGTCATCAGTGTATAGGCAGAGCCCACTGCCGCCAGAGCATCAGTGCCCAGTACACGCCCCACTATCAGCGTATCCGCTATATTATAAAACTGCTGCAGCATATTGCCGGCTATCATCGGCAGTGCGAACAGCAGTAATACTTTTGAAATCTTTCCTTCTGTCAGATCGTTGTACATGATCTATGTTTCTTCATGCCGCAGCCCTGTGACAGATCCTGTCACACCGACTGCAGCACATCATATCTCCTTTAGTATTTTTCGTAGTGGACTTTCTCTGTATGGAGATCCGAAAGTTCATATCTCGGAGCATGCTTCACCGGCATACCCAGAGAAAGGATCGCCTCAAGTCTGAAATTTTCAGGAAATCCAAGACACTCTCTGAGGTATTCTTCTGTAGTCCTGCCGTCTGCCGCTGTACGGAGTCTGCCCTGTATCCAGCAACTTCCCACACCCAGGCTGTCTGCCATCAGATGCATATTCGACATAACTATGGAACAGTCCTCTGTCCAGACATCGGTGACACTTTCATCAGCTATAACAACGATGGCTGCATCTGCTCCTGTCAGCATATTTGCAGCTCCGTCACGGCAGTCTGCCATTTTATTCAGCATATCCCGATCCCTTACGACTATAAGCTCCCATGGACGCTTGCCTTTGCTGGAAGCTGACAGCAGACCTGCCTGTATTATCGCTGTCATATTTTCTTCTGAGATCTTCTCGTCAGTGTACTTTCTGACGCTCCTTCTCGACTGCATTATTTCAAGTAAACTCATTCTCTGTTCCTCCTTTGTCTGATCAGTCTCCGCATGACTGATCAATTTTTATCTTTCCGTCTTCTATACTGAAACCGGCCTCATAGAAATATCTGAGGGCCGTCGTCATATACTCTGTGTCTCTGCTGCCTGCTGTCTCGAAGCTGGAATGCATCGCCAGCTGGGGCAGTCCGATATCCACTGCATGCATGCTCACCTGTATGTTAGAAAGGTTCCCCAGCGTGGATCCTCCTGCAGCGTCGCTGCGGTTCGCAAAATGCTGTACCGGCGCGTCCGCCATGCGACACAGCTCTGTCATCAGGCTGCGGCTGAAAGCGTCTGTGGTGTATTTCTGGTTGGCGCTTTCCTTGATGACTATGCCCCGGTTCATATACACACGGTTCACCTGATCCGATTTTTCCGGATGGTTCGGGTGCAGCGCATGGGCGTTGTCGCAGCTCACCATGAAGGATCTGCTGACTGTCCTGTACCAGTCCTCCTCCGAGCCTCCAAGTCCTGCTGAGATCCTGCGCATCACGTCAGGCAGGAACGTTGACATTGCTCCCTGTTTCGTATTGGAACCCACTTCCTCATTGTCGAAGCAGCAGTATATGTTCACTGTCTCGCTGTTTTTCGAATCGATAAAAGCCTTCATGGATGCAAAGGCGCACTGGAGATCGTCAAGCTTGGGTGCTGATATGAACTCCTTTTCATATCCCCAGAGCACAGGCTCCTGGCGGTTCACAAGGAAAAGATCTTTTCCCAGTATATCTTCTGTATCTACACCGAGTTCATCTGCTATCATCCTGTCAAAGCTGCCTTTTTCCATTTTACCGGTGGAAAACATCGGACACAGATCTATCTGTCTGTTATATTTATATCCGCTGTTGATCTCTCTGTTGAAATGTATAGCCACATTCGGTATCAGCAGCAGATCCCTGTCGATATGGATCAGTCTTGTTTTTATAAATGAATCATTTTCTCTTATCATCACCCTGCCTGCAATGGTCAGAGGTCTGTCGAACCACGAACTGTCTATCATGCCGCCGTAGCTCTCTACATCCAGGCGCAGATAACCATCAGGGCCTTCGAGCTCAGGCACCGCCTTGACTTTATATGAAGGTGAATCGCTGTGCGATGCACAGAGCCTGTATCCGCAGCCTGCCGCTGCATCATCACCTATGGAGAAAGCGATGATACTCGATCCGTTCCTGGTGGTGAAGTATCTGCCGCCTTTTTTCAGCTCCCATCGGCCTGATTCGCTGATCTGCTCAAAACCTGCACTTTGCATATATGTCTTTATGTTCTTCACTGAATGGAACATGCTGGGACTGTTTTTTATAAATCTCAGCAGCTCACTGGACAAACTGATATGATCCATTTTTATTCTCCTGTTATTTATTTAAAGCTGCGATGTGCAGTGAGGGCATCTTGTGGCTTTCACAGGGATCTCACTCATGCAGTAAGGGCATTCCTTCACTTCCGGTTCCGCTTCCTCTTCCTGTTTCTGTCCCAGTGATTTCGCCTTGTTCATTGCTTTGATGATAACGAACAGCACGAATGCCACTATCAGGAAGTTGATCACAGCCATTATGAATGATCCGTATTTCAGCGTTACTCCGAAGAAATCCACCGCCAGACCGTCGAAATTGCCTCTCGTCAGAAGTCCGATAAGTGGCGACAGTATGTTGTCCACAAGAGACGTCACTATGCCGGTGAATGCCGAGCCGATGATAATACCTACCGCCATGTCCATTACATTACCCTTCATGGCAAAGTCCTTGAATTCATTGATAAAATTTCTCATTTCCTGCTGCTACTCCTTTTCTGCATATATTGAAACAAACACTCCTGGTCATTTTACCATTATTTTATACAGGATTACAACATCATTTACCGAATTTTACTCAAGGCAAATACCTGTGATGCCGGTATTTCTGTGTCACCATTTTTTCAAAGGATCCTAAACCCGACATAAAAAAATATCCGGACAGGTTCCCCTGTCCGGATAAAGTGGCTTATGGCTGACGAAATTATTTGATTTTCACCTTTACTGCTTTTGAGTATGCTCCATAGACTTTCTTACCGTCTATAGTCTTGTATGCCCTTGCCTTCACATAGTATTTCCTGTCCTTTGAAAGCTTGGTTACATTTTTAGTCGTCTTCTTAGTGTCTAATGTCTTCCACTTTGAAGTTCCGGCTTTCTTGTATGCTATCTGGTAGCCTGTCACTGCTGCCTTCTTCTGGCTCGTGATCTTTACTGTTGCTTTCTTCTTGCCGGCTTTTACTGCTGCCTTGGCTTTTGCAGGTTTTATCGTGAATGTCTTTGAAAGGCTTCCGCTGTAGTTGCCTTTTGCTGTGATCTTCACAGCTGCCTTGCCTGTCTTCACATTGCTGCTGTATGAGGCTGTGTAATCAGCTTTGTCAAGTTTCAGGCTGCCGAATTTTTTTTCTTAAACATCCTATTTCTCCTTAAAGCTTCCCTGTATCATTCCTTAGGCTTTATAACATAATACTTTCCTGTTGCTTCATCGTAATAAACTTCCCCCAGTTTGTCCATGCCTCCGTCCTTCGACAAATCGTCTGTGTTTTCCTTTTCTTCCATGTTACTTTCATCGAAGCTCACAGCGTCCTTTTTGTCTATCTTCGAATCGCCTCCTGAACCGTCGCTGTCAGCCTGCTTGTTCAGAGACATACCGGAGTCGGACATATCTCCGCCGGATGTGGAAACGTCCACGTTCCAGTGTATTATCAGCGCCAGCATGATACCCACCGCCAGTATGAGCATGGCGTCGGACAGGTTGCTGACATAGTTCATAGGGTTCACGTCTTCCTGGGTATCGAAATTCCTGCGTCTTCTTTTCTCTCTTCTCCTACTCATTTGTCTTCTCCATTTCAAGTATGCAGTCCATCACCGTCTCCATCACGGACATATAGTGGTTGTACCATGAAGTCCTTATCGTGGTGATGACTATCGCTGCCGCTGAGACCAGCAATCCTGCGATGGTAGTATCAAATGCAGTCAGCAGGGATGCAGACAAGGTATATGTGTCTCCCTGACCAAGCGCTATGATTCCTGGTCCAAGCGGTATCAGCGTACCTAAAAGGCCAAATATAGGTCCCAGTTTCGCCAGGAGATTACTGACCTTGAGATGCCTGTTGTATTTTGCCTGCTCATCTTCAATAAGGCTGTCTGCCAGGGATTCCCTCATGATATTCGTGAAACCCTTGTGTCTCGTGACTTCTATGAGTGCCAGTTTCTGGCTTCTCAGCAGCCCGCTCTTTATGATGCAGTTTTCTATCGTGTCTTCACCGTGCCGTATCTGGTCCATCAGCTGCGGCAGCTTCACTTTCATATGTCTGTGCTCCGTTATGTATTCCTGTATCAGCCATCCGATCATGAAGATGACTGCCATTATGAATAGTATCAGTATTATCATCACCGGCAGTTTCATCACTTCCGATATAGTGTTCAGAATATCTCCAACGTACTTCTGCATATCATTTCCTCCTGCATGCTCTATAATTTCGTCCTGAATCTCGCTCTGCCGACAGCCATGCCTCCTGCTGCCAGGACTGCTGATGCTGCTGCCACTGCAGGTCCTGTCCTGTTTCCGTCGCTGTCCTGTACCTTGAGAGTTTCCTTGTCGTTTTCAACTATCTCCTGTCTCTGCTGAGTCAGCATATCTGCTGTGGTCTTATCCAGCTGATAGACATCGTCATATTCGCTGCTGCGGGTCATCCTGACATTGTCTATGGTCATGACGTCTTTGTTGGTGGAGTTCCATCCAAGCTTGTCGATGAGAGATCTGACCATCGCCATATCTCCTGCCGATACCCTGAAGCTGGTCTTGTGCTGTCCCACTTCTCCGGATACCTTGTCAGGTTTATCCACGACCTCAGGCACTCCTGTAAAGGTGACATACATGGTATGGACATATTTTGCCGTCTGATTGGTACGGCTTTCTGCAGGTGTTGTCTGTCCGAACAGCAGCCTGAAACGGTTGGCTGTGGACATAGATGTGAAATTTGGAGCTGTATGCTCCTGTTCCAGTTCGTATCTGGCTCAGCTGTCTTCAAGCGCCAGCATCGGCTGGACTCTCACTTTGTCGGACCATGCCGAGCTTTTTACTTTGACTCCCTTGAACTTGCCATTATCGTCGTACTCCGGAGTCAGATGCCCTGCCAGATCCTCGAAGTAGTAACGCTCTGTGGAGAAAAGTTCATTGTATGTGAACGATGTGAAGTATCCTACGGTCTGGTCCTTCGTGTAAAAGGAAATGCTGCTTATCGTGCTTGTATCCACATTGGCGTAGTCCAGCAGATCCATGATATAGAATCCTCTGGCGGAATCTATGACAGTGGAGTAGTTGCCCTCATCGTCCTGCCTGTAAAATGAATATGCTACCTTATGTGAATCCAGCGCACCACCCATGCTGCCGTCAAGCTCGGTCCAGTGGTATGTGCCTTTTTCCACGAAAGTGTCTTCCTTCATCCCCCAGTATCCTATCTTTACAGTCAGTGTATCTGTCGCAACGCCTGCTGCGTGGACACTGCTGCCTGTCGCAAGCATCGTGCACAGCACCAGACATATGACTGTGCACAGGACCGTCAGAGTCCTGCCTATCCTGCATTTCATGAAAAATCCTCCAGTTTCCTGCTGCTATTTCAATGATGAGTTCTTCAGCATATCCTTTGCTTCTTTTTCCGACAGGCCATAGTCCCAGAAAAGCTTGTAAAATTCCTGAGCTTCCTTCTTCACGGTGCCTCCGGAAAAGCTCACGCTTGCAGCATGCGCCTGTCCGGGACCGGACATGTATATACCAGCCGACACAAGCACAGCGACTGCTATGCAGATGATAAAACCCCAAAATTTCCTGTTCTTCAGCATAGATCCTCCAAAATGATTATACGTAGATATAATATGTTAGCATGTACAGGATATGGTTTCGGTTCGCAGGCAAACTGTCAGAATCATCAAATCAATTGTACATTTTGCCTGACAAATCATCATGTTGTTTAAACAATATTTTTCTGCATATTTTTTATGTCAAAACAAATCCCCGCTAAATTTGTGCGGTTCTGCAGGATCAGTACATACATATTTTGTGATCTGACGGACCTGCAGTCACTGTCTCTGTGACATTTACACAAAGACTGCACTGATACGGACTCTTTCATGGAAATGTATCAGAAGCGGGATCTTTTGCCTGCTGCTATTGTAAAGCTCAGCATTTGAGATATACTGTATATGAATACGATTCAGGAGGAGACATCAATGGACTTCAGGGAAAAACTGACTGGATATATCGAAATACTGGACTGCACAGCAAAAGATCTGTCGGAGGCATGCGGACTTTCCGCTGCTACCATAAGCCGTTACAGATCCGGCGAGCGCATCCCCAGGGCAGACTCGGAAAATTTCCAGAAACTCGTCAGCGGCATCGTGCAGCTGGCAGAAACGAAAGGGCTTGGCGATATCACTGAAAGCTCAGTATCGGCTGTGCTGTATCCACTGGCTGTAAACGGTACTGTGGATACAGCCAGGCTCCAGGCGAACCTGGACACACTGCTGAATACGCTGCCTGTCAGTGTATCGGAGCTTTCCCGCAGCCTCAGCTACGATGCATCATATATCTCACGCATCAGGAACGGACAGCGCCAGCCTGCCGATCCGCTGAAATTCGCTTCAGGCATCGCTGATTTCGCTGCACGCAGGTATCCGGACAGGGAGCATCTCGATATCATTGCAGCGATGACAGGCTGCAGTCCCGATGAGCTCAAAGACCCGGACACATACCGTGACATATTATGCAGATGGCTCACCAGCGGGACATCTGCTGCGAAAGACCCTGTGGCGGATTTCCTTGAAAAACTTTCCCTATTCGATCTCGACGAGTACATCAGAGCCATACATTTCGATGAACTCAAAGTGCCTTCAGTACCTTTCCAGCTGCCGGGGTCAAGAAATTTTCACGGACTTGCTGAAATGATGGACAGCGAGCTTGCTTTCCTGAAATCGACAGTGCTTTCGAGATCCAGCGAGCCTGTCATCATGTACAGTGACATGCCTATGGGCGAGATGGCAAAAGACCCGGAATTCCCCAAAAAGTGGATGTTCGGCATGGCGATGATGCTGAAAAAGGGGCTGCACCTGCATCAGATACACAATATCGACCGCTCCTTCGAAGATATGATGCTGGGGCTGGAAAGCTGGATACCTATGTACATGACCGGGCAGATATCCCCTTACTACCTGAAAGGCGTACAGGACAATGTCTTTTCCCACCTCCTCAAAGTATCGGGAAGTGCGGCGCTGTCAGGTGAAGCAATAAAGGGCCATCACTCAGAGGGCAGATATCATCTTACAAAAAATAAAGAAGAAGTCGCCTACTACAGAAAGCGTGCAAAGCACCTCCTGTCGAAAGCAACTCCTCTGATGGAAATATTCCGCAGTGACCGAGCTGCAGAATACAGCAGTTTCCTGAAAAAAGATTCATCCGTTCCCGGAGAAAGGCATCATATCCTTTCCTCGCTGCCTCTTCATACTATATCGGATGAGCTGGCAGACCACATACTGTCACAAAACGGCATATCTGGCCATCAGCATATGAAAATAAAAGAATATATCACTGCTCAGCGTAAGTACACTGAGACTTTGCTGCAGCACAGCCCCATAACCGAGGAAATACCTGTGCTTACTGAAGATGAGTTCACAGAGCATCCGCTTGTTCTTTCCCTTTCCGGTATGTTCATGGAAAACGACATATCATACACATGGGAAGATTATCTTGAACATCTTGATCTGACGCAGATGTACAGCAGCACCCATCCGGGATATACGCCAGTGAAAAGCCCTGCCTGTGCGTTCCGCAATATACAGATATATATCCACTGCGGGAAATGGGTCATGGTATCAAAGAACAGGACTCCCGTCATCCACTTCCTGATCCGTCACCCCAAAATGCGTGCCGCTTTTGAAAATATGGTGATACCTGTAATGGATGATATCCGGCTGTAATGCTCTGATGCAGATCGACGAACTCGGACAGATGATGCTGCCGGACTCAGATCCTCTCGAAGAGTTTGTCTGATGCGGCTGCCAGGTCCATACCGCCACCGCCTTCAGCTACTATGCTCATCATCTTCTCCGCATCGCAGATCTGACTTCCTGCCAGCACAGTGACGCCATATTCCCTGAAAACTTCAGGACACATCGGCGTGCTGGCTCCGACTATGGCGATCTCCTCTGCGCCTGAGCTTGCTTTCAGGAGACTCTCCATTGTCTTGTTTATGAAGCTTGTGCCTGTCAGGACTATCTTGTTGCATCCCGGCAGTATATCGCAGGCTTCATCGCCTGACTTCATCTTCGTCACCTGATTGCTTTCGTATTCCTCAGGATGTTTCTCGAACACGTAAAGAGTCCCGGCTGTCTGATATCTGCGTACCAGCGGGCAGAACCAGCCTACCATCCCTATGGTGTCGCTGCTGTCTGCAGACATGGCTTCTGAAATATTCGGTCCTTTGCTGAATCCCCTGTTCAACACCGCATTAACAGCGGCAGTGCCAACAGCCGCCTCTGCCATCTCACGGCTGGCAGCAAGCTCCATAAGCTGCGAAACAGGCGTGCCTTTGATATGCCCCGCCGGTTTCAACACGCCACATGAACTGCCAAGCTCCTCTCTGAAAGTGAAGCTCACGCCTCCGTATCCATCGCTCAAAACAACACCGGTATATCCTACTCCGATGCAGAGCCGCTCCACCACCAGTTCACGTCCGGTCTCTTCTGCGATCTGCAGTGCTTTCTGCTTTGCATTCTCTATTATCTTTTCTTCCAGCGATAAACTCATAATGATTCCTCCCGTTACTGAAATACTGCCTCTGTCTTATATTATATCATGTACGCCATGATCATCATCGTTG
>CAKQNZ010000037.1 GCA_934255435.1 uncultured Clostridia bacterium
TCATACCAGACGGTAGCGTTCAAAAATATGTATGTACAGTCCGGACTCATAACAGTTTCCAAGGTGGATGCGACAACAGGCAATGGCCTTAAAAACGTTTCCTTCAAACTAAGTCTGTACAGCGGAAATGAACTTCTGCTGTACAGAAAGCCGGGTACCAGCGAATATTCTACAGATGCTAATGCACAGCATAACGGTTATACCGAGCGCGTGCTGAACAACGTCATAACAACAGATGTCAACGGTCTGTTCTTTATCAGGCTTGGTATTCTGAATGATAGCAGCGTACAGGAAAAATATGTCCTGAAAGAGAATGTGCCTCAGGGCTACTACGGACCGAAACAGATAAATATAACGATAACCGATGACGGCTCCATTGAAACAGCCGAAGAAGTCGTCGATGAAACCGTAAGCTCAGGAGACTCCTGGCTTGAAGGCATTGGCACCTCCGTACTGACCATAAAAAATCGTTCCAAGCTCATTAAATCAGTAAAGGCAGTCAAGAACTGGAATGTATCTGACAATGAGGATAAAGAGCCTGTCACGATGGAGCTGTGGCGAAACGGCATCAAAATGAATGGTGCTGCATATACACAGGTACTGAATGAAGACAATAACTGGCAGTATGAATGGAAATCCCTGCCACTTTACATAGATGGTGAGCTATCTGAATATACACTGAAGGAATCGAAGATAGGCTCCACGTCATATGACCCAAATACTGATGAAGATGGTTATGAAGACTATATCGTTACAAGTGATACACCTCTCTATCGTGAAGGATCCGAAGGAGACTATCAGAAATATGCCACATGGTATGATGCTGATGGCGAGTGGCACTATGCAGACAATCTACTGCTCAGTATAAATAATATCAAAAACAAAGGAGTCATCAGCTTCAGCAAGGTGGACGAAGCCAGTGACCCTCTGGAAGGTGCTGAATTCGGACTTTACTCCAATGAGTCCTGTATCAGAACAAGCCTTCTTGATACAGCAGTGTCCGGCAAAGACGGTTTCGTGATGTTCTCTCAGAGAAGCGGCGGTACATACTACATAAAAGAAACCAAAGCACCTAATCATTACAAGCTGGACAGCACTGTATATAAAGCTGTTGTCAAAGGCGGCATAGCTACCATAACAAAGCTCAATGACAGTAACACACCTGTCACAAAAATAGTGAATGAATATACCGGCGGTACGGAGGATTTCAGATTCATTAAGTCGGATTCTGCTAAATCCCCGCTGGGTGGTGCAGGTTTCGCACTTTTCAAATTGAAATGCACAGACGAGACCCATACATCTCATCACACCGAAAAGCTCCAGGTTGATTCACAAGGTGAACTGCCTGTAATCAGCAAGGACTGCTGGGAGCTTGTAGCAAAATATACGTCAAATGACAGCAGCGGACTTGTAAGTTTCACGAAGCTCAATGCCAAAGCTACATACCGTCTTGTAGAATATATAACGCCTGACGGATACAAGCCTCCATCAGGTCAGTGGGAGCTGAGATTCGACACCAGTACCGATCCTGTAGAACCGGTGATAACGGCGATCGGCAAACCACCTGCATTCGAAAAGCATGACAAGAACGCACAATACCGGCTCTATAACTACATGTGCGACAATCTGCCTGAAGCAGGAAACCTGGGTATATTCATATATATACTCGCAGGTCTGGCACTGATGGCTGCAGGTCTGGCTATCGTGATATACCGTATAATAAAACTCCGCAGATCGCAGGACTGAGATTTCTTATGATAACCTGACGTATTTGCACTCTGCTGCTGCCTGCACCATGCGGGTGCGACAAACAGCTCTCATGGGGCTATGCTTTTGAGGGCGATATCTGTGAGCGGCCCCGTTCTGACAGCAAAAAACAAGAGAGTCGAAACAAGATTTTTGATATATTACCTTGCGACTCTCTTTTTTCGTACTATTTCTTTAAGGCTGCTTATGCAATCAAAGCATGATGATTTTATCTGAAGACCTGCCAGCCAGTAAAATAAATTTCAAATATTATATCATATCAACAACTATGCTCTTTACTCTGCTTGTACACGTAACATCGTGATGATATGCCGGGGCAAGGATCTGTGCCTTTATTCGTCAGCTTCACTCATTGCTCTATCGAACAGAGCTTCGATCTCCTTCGATGGAGCCTTGTCGATCAGAGTAGCTATGAATGAGCAGATCAGACCTGCTATGAATCCCGGGAACAGTTCATAGATACCTGTTGATTCCGACAGGAAGTTGAGCCACAGAACGTCCACAATCGCACCGCCAAGGACTCCTGCAATAGCGCCTTTGTATGTAAACCTTCTCCAGAACAGTGACAGCAGGATAACCGGTCCGAAGGATGATCCGAAGCCTGCCCAGGCGTTTTCTACAAGATTCATGATGGCCTGTGCACCGGAGCCTTTGCTGGATGCGATGAAGAATGCAATGACAGCTACGATGACTACGATAAGTCGCCCTACCCACAGCAGTTCCTTTTCGCTGGCTTCCTTCCTGATGATCGGCTTGTAGATATCCGATGTAAAAGAACTGGAGGCTACAAGCAGCTGTGAGTCCGCCGTGGACATGGATGCTGCGATGATAGCCGCCATGAGAACGCCTGCGATGAAGCTTGGGAACAGTTTTCTCGCAAAGGTTATGAATACCATTTTCTGCGCGCCCACCGTCAGCAACTCTTCTGCCAGGAACATCCTTCCGAAGTATGCGATGAGACAGGCACAGCCAAGTGCGCAGATGACCCATATGATCGCTACAGTCGCGCTCTTTTTTACCATGGAAGGCTTTTCGATGGACATGAATCTTACCAGGATATGCGGCATGCCGAAGTATCCAAGCCCCCAGGACAGACCTGTGATTATCTCCTGCCATGAAGCGTCGAATATGCCGCTGCCGAAGCTGCATTCCACCATCTGACCGCTGGCAGCATCCTGATATGTATAGATCGCAGAAAGTGCAGATGTATCAATATCCTTCGTTATAACGATCACGATAGGCACTGCCATGAGTGCTGCGAACATCAGCAGTCCCTGGAAGAAGTCAGTCCAGCATACCGCCTTGAATCCGCCGAAGAATGTTATCAGCAGCATTGCCAGTGCAAAGATCAGCATTGCCTTCTGTGAATCCAGCGAAGGGAATATCGTTGTGAACACGGACGCTCCTGCTACATAAGCGGACGCTACATATATCGTAAAGCATACGAAGAAAATGATCGCACAGATCACCTGCAGCGTATTGCTCTTCGCCATGAATCTGTTGCCAAGATACTGCGGTACCGTGATGGCGTCTCCGGCAGCGCTTGAGAACTTTCTAAGACGCTTTGCGACAAAGATCCAGTTGGCCGCTGTGCCAAGACCCAGTCCTATACCTATCCACATCTGGCCGAAACCGAAGGCCATGATGCTTCCCGGAAGTCCCATCAGAAGCCATGCAGACATGTCCGACGCCTGCGCCGACATTGCTGCTACCCATGGTCCCATCTGTCTTCCGCCAAGGAAGAAGCTTGACTGGGACTCCTCGCCTTTTTCTTTAAAGAAAAAGTAAATTCCTACGCCTACTATCGCAACGAAGTATACGATAAAGGCAAGTATTTCTCCATTCATGTTATAAAATCTCCTTTTCTGCTTTGTCTTGATTACTATCATATATTAAAAATCGCTCAAACAGTATACCATAATCATGACTAGAACGAAACACAGAACACAGTCTGTATATTTTTATATATAAAATCATATATCACTCGCAAAATCTATTGAAATTTCAAGGTTTTTATAATAGAATATATTCCAGTTATTATTAGATATAAAAAATGAAATCAAAAAAAATCGGGAGAAATTTACATAAAATGAAAAAAAACGCAAGAAATACAAAGGGAAAGATCGTCTCTGCTGCATGGAAGCTGTTCTACCAGCAGGGCTATGACAACACGACCATCGAAGAGATAGTAGAAGCGTCCGGCACGTCCCGTGGATCGTTCTATCACTATTTTGATGGAAAAGACTCACTGCTCACATCTCTTTCCTACCTGTTTGACGACAAATACGCCGAACTGGAGAAAACCATGGATCCGCTGCTGTCTCCTGTCGAGAAGCTGAAATACATAAATCAGGAACTTTTCCTGATGATCGAAAATACAGTTTCAGTAGAACTTCTGAGCCAGCTGTTCGCAACACAGCTGACCACCAGTGGCGAGCGTCATTTACTGAATACTAACCGTACATACTACAAGCTCCTGCGTCAGATCACTATCGAAGGAAAGGATCAGGATCTCTTCAAGGAAAATCTGTCCATCAACGATATCACCCGGGCCTACGCCATGTTTGAACGTGGCCTGATGTACGAATGGTGCATATCCGGTGGGAACTACTCTCTGTGCCAGCATGCACAGATGATCATGCCATTGTTTTTAGAAGGACTGTGCAGGTAATACCATCTCTCTTCCAGCAGGCCACTGGCAATTCGCATGACAGAACGGAGCGGTGAGTTCCATTCCGGCTGAAGCCGGGGAACTCTCGCATGGGACCTTCCGCAATTTGCAAGCTCATTGGGATAACGCACCTTCGGTGCTCCGACTCGCTTCGCTCCCTGCTGTCGCATTTTCCTTGCTGATCGCTCCGCTCTCTGGGAAAATCCGCAGGTCTCCAAGCACAGGCGAAGCCGTAGGAGTGAACGCAGTGAATGTTGAAACTCCGGAAATATTTCTGCTAAAGCAAAAAGAGACCTCATCAGAATGAATGATGGTCTCTTTCTTATCCGAGTATATGCCATATATGCAAAATCAGACGTATGCCGACATAATGCCGGTTTCCATTGCCATTACCTGCACTGCAGGACTCAGCATTCAAATATCACTGAAATACAGCATTGTAATTTTATGCCTTCGCTGCTGCAAAGACTAAATCATAAAGTTGTCTATCAGCCTTGTCTTTCCTACATACACAGCCATTGCCACAAGGAGCTGATCGCAGTCGTCTGTGCTGCTTACAGGCTTTATGGTTTCTGCATCCACTGCTTCTACATAATCTATCCTTGCAAGAGGCTCTGCTGATATCAGGGCTTTCATTTCTGCAGTCACCTTGTCCAGGTCCTTCTCACCTGCTGATATCATCTCCTGTCCCTTTTTAACAGCTTTGCTGAGCACCAGTGCAGCCTGACGTTCTTCTTCATTCAGATATGTGTTTCTTGAGCTCTTTGCCAGTCCGTCAGGTTCACGCACTATAGGGCAGCCTACGATCTCTATACCGAAGTTGAAATCTTTGACCATACGCTTTATCACGGACAGCTGCTGAGCATCCTTCTGTCCGAAGTATGCTCTGTCCGGCGTAACTATGTTGAACAGTTTCGATACTACTGTACATACGCCTCTGAAGTGTATAGGTCTTGTCTTGCCGCAGAGACCTGTTGTCATCTCGCCCTGCATGTCTACCATAGTGCATGCTCCATCAGCGTACATCTCACTGACTTCAGGATTGAATATCAGTGCAGCACCAGCTTCGCTGCAGAGTGCAGCATCCCTGTCGATATCTCTCGGATATGCCTCAAGGTCCTCGCCTTCGCCGAACTGTGTCGGATTGACGAAATCGCTGACCACGACCCTGTCGTTTTCTGATACAGCTCTTTCGATGAGGCTGCGGTGTCCTTCATGAAGGAAGCCCATAGTCGGCACCAGACCTACTGTCAGCCCTTCCTTTCTCCATGCTCTGACTTCTGCTCTGACTTCTTCGATAGTTTTTACGATTTTCATAATGTCCTTTACCTCTGTTCAATATATTTTATTTATCAGTATAATTTATTTATAACATCTTCATCCATGCTGAAATTATGTTCCTCTGCAGGGAACGTACCTGCCCTGACTTCATCTATATACGCCTTGAACCCTTCCTTCATGACGCTGCCAACATCTGCAAAATGCTTGACGAATTTAGGCTTGAAATCAGAGAACAGCGCCAGCATGTCCTGGTATACCAGCACCTGTCCGTCGCATCCTGCTCCGGCGCCTATGCCGATAGTCGGTATGCTTATAGTCTTCGTGATGATCTCTGCCAGCTTTGCAGGCACACATTCCAGAACTACAGCAAAAGCACCAGCTTCCTCCACCGCTTTTGCTTCGTCTATCAGCTTCCTTGCTGCTTCTTCTGATCTGCCCTGTACCTTGAATCCGCCTATGGCGTTGACGGACTGCGGAGTGAGACCGATGTGTGCCACTACAGGTATCGAAGCCTCTGTGATGGCTTTTATCTGGGGACACATGGATCTGCCGCCTTCCAGCTTTACAGCATGACATCTGCCCAGCTGCATCAGCCTTCCGGCGTTGACTACTGCATCATATACAGACGTCTGATATGACATGAACGGCATATCTGCCACAACCATGGCGTTCTTAGTGCCTCTTGACACTGCTGCTGTGTGGTGTATCATATCCTCCATAGTTACCGAGACCGTATCTTCATATCCCAGCATCACCATTCCCAGGGAATCTCCCACCAGGATCATATCTATACCTGACTCATCCATCAGTTTGGCTGTAGAATAATCATATGCTGTAAGCATCGTTATCTTTTCGCCGGTCTCTTTCTGTTTTTTTACTGTAGATACTGTATTTTTCATTTCTGCAGCTCCTTTTTCATTTCATCGTAGTTCCTGCCGGGGTGTTTCCTTTCTGCTATGTCCACCAGTATATCCGACAGCATCCTGTAAAGTTCTTTCGTCTGTCCTTCCAGCACATCAAGGTGTTTCCTTACCGTAATGCAGTCTCCCCGCTCCACGGGGCCTGTCAGTGCTTTTTCAGGACCCTGCGATGCTATCGCCTGTGCGTTGCCTGTTATCAGCGGCGCCAGCGCTCTTGATGCTGTTTCCCGGGAAAAGCCACACTCCTCCAGCATCTTTATCCCTGTATCTGCCAGCGCAGCCATATAGTTGCTCACCATGACTGCCGCACAGTGATACAATGCTTTCCTGCTGCCGTCTATGACCACTGCTTCGTTTCCGATACTTTCCAGCATGTCTTTCATCATGTCACGGCACTGCGTACTTCCTTCCACCGAGAATACGGCGCCGCTCAAGCCTTTCCAGGACTCGTACCTGTCGCTTACAGCATATATGGGATGCACCGAGCAGGCGTATGCGCCCTTGTCTTCTGCATCAAAAAAAACGGTCGATGATATCGAACCGCTGCAATGACATATATTCTTATCTTTTATCGGAAGATCACGAAGCTGCTGCCATACATCTGCAATAGCCCCATCGGGTACCGTGATGAAAAGTGTGTCACTGTCTTCTGTGATCGCTGCAAGGTCTGTATAAAGATCTGTGCCTGTGAACTCCGCCGCTTCCCGAGCAGATCCACTGTTTCTGCTGTAGTAGCCTGTTACTGTTATCCCGCCGCCTGCAAGATACCTGCCCAGAGAAAAACCAACCTTCCCTGCGCCTATGAAGCCTGCTCTCATACTCACCACCTCCTGCCTGGTAAAAACATAATGAAGTGACAGTACCTAGCATCTCCGTCTGTTGTCAGTACTGCTCTTTTGCAAAGATACAGTCTGAATCTCCAATAAAAAAATTATTAATATGTCCGGTACAGCTTTGATCCAAATGCCATCCGTTATCCATTGATAAATATATCACTATCCCGGTGATTTGTACAGCAGAAAATAACATTTAACGAATACTTTTCTCATCATGCAAAGCTCTGCAAGGCGTATTCCCGGCAAATGGATATGATGTCCGGACCGGGATCAGTCTTTTCCATATACAAAGGACAAGACGCACAGCAACATCTGTTGTATGATGCTGTACTGTGCGCCAGACTTCAATTATGTCAAAAGAAAGGTATTTTCTGTTTTATGATTTTGCAGAGAGATATTCATGCATACTTGCTGCTGCATTCTTTCCGGCGCCCATTGCCATTATCACAGTTGCTGCGCCGGTTACTGCATCGCCGCCTGCAAACACGCCTTCTCTGCTTGTAGCTGCCGCTTCATCGGTGCCTATGCCTCCACGCTGGTTTGCATCAAGATCCTCTGTAGTCTCCAGTATCAGCTTGTTGAGCTTCGTACCGATGGCCATGATGACGCAGTCCACATCCAGCACAAAGTTTGAGCCTTCTTTCGGCACAGGTTTCCTCCTGCCTGATGCATCCGGCTCGCCCAGCTGCATCTCCACACACTCCAGACCTGTCACATGTCCTTCATCGTCACCGATAACAGCCACAGGATTTTTCAGGAGCTGGAAATCCACTCCCTCTTCGATGGCGTGATGTATCTCTTCAGCTCTTGCCGGTATCTCGTCCATGGAACGGCGATATACTATGTATACTTTCTCTGCACCCATTCTCTTTGCACATCTTGCTGCATCCATGGCAACATTGCCTCCGCCTACCACGGCTATCCTCTTCGCACGCTGAACAGGGGTATCGTATTCAGGCAGGTATCCCTTCATGAGATTGATGCGTGTCAGATATTCGTTGGCTGAGCATACGCCAAGAAGGTTTTCTCCCGGTATTCCCATGAATGAAGGAAGACCCGCTCCTGTACCTACGAATACAGCTTCAAATCCCTCTTCATCAATGAGTTCATCGACTGTGGCAGATCTGCCTATGACAGCATTGTTTATGAACTTGACGCCACGCTTTTCCAGTTTTTCTACTTCTGCTGCCACGATGTCCTTTGGAAGTCTGAACTCCGGTATGCCGTATGCCAGCACTCCGCCAGGCTTGTGAAGGCTTTCGAACACCGTGACTTCATATCCTTTTGCTGCCAGGTCTCCTGCACATGTGAGTCCTGCAGGACCTGCACCTACAACGGCTACTTTTCTGCCGTTGCTTTCCGGTTTCTTTTCATCAAAATCTTCATCATCATCGTCAACTGCTGCACTGAATTCTGCTTCATGCTCCGCATGCCAGTCTGAAACGAACCTCTCCAGCCTGCCTATAGCCACCGGTTCACCCAGGACTCCCTGCACGCATTTGCCCTCGCACTGGTTTTCCTGCGGGCATACCCTGCCGCATATTCTTGGCAGCGCACTCGTCTCCGATATTATCTGATATGCCGCTTCAAAGTCGCTCTCTGCCACCTTCTCGACGAATGCAGGTATGTTTACCATGACAGGGCATCCTGTAGTACATGGCTTCTTCCTGCACTTGAGACATCTCATCGCTTCGTTCACAGCCATCTGAGGAGTGTATCCCTCTGCAACTTCTTCAAAATTCGTTGCCCTTACCTGAGGTTCCTGTTCAGGCATGGGGTTCTTTTCTTTTTTCAGGTTAATCATGGTAACGTACACCTCCTGTCAGCCTGCATATATGTTCGGAATCAGCTGCCTCCTGTTCTCTGTAAAAAGCGTTTCGTTTTATCAGCTCATCCCAGTCGACGAGACTGCCGTCGAATTCCGGTCCGTCCACACATACAAATTTGTTTTCTCCACCTACTATGCATCTGCATCCGCCGCACATGCCTGTGCCGTCCACCATGTAGGCAGTCAGTGAAGCAACTGACTTTATACCATATTCTTCTGCTATGGCACATGTGAACTTCATCATCACAGGAGGGCCTACTGCAACTACTTCATCGTACTTGTTTCCCGCTTCGATAAGTGCTTTTAGTTTGTCCGTGGTGAACCCCTTTTCTCCGTATGTGCCGTCGTCTGTTGTTATGTAGAGATTTTCAGTGCCGGCTCTGAATTCATCTTCAAGGATAACCATATCCTTTGTCTTGAATCCTGCTATCATATCCACCTTTATGCCGGCTTTCTGCATACCTGTAGCTATAGGGAAAGCCAGGGCGTTGCCTGTTCCTCCGCCTACTACTGCCACACGTTTCAGACCTTCCATCTCTGTCGGCTTTCCGAGAGGTCCTACCACATCCAGCAGACAGTCGCCTTCCTCCAGCTGATCCATCAGCTTCGTCGTCCTGCCTACCGCTGCATATATTATATCTATCGTACCCGCCTGGGAATCATGTCCCGCCATGGTGAGGGGTATCCTTTCACCGTATTCGTCTGTTCTCAGTATTATGAACTGGCCCGGCTTCGCCTTGCGGGCAACAAGGGGAGCTTCTATGACCAGCCATGTCATATTCGAGCTGAGACGTCTCTTCTTCAATATCTTATACATAGAATTCCACTCCTTTGCTTACTGCTGTTCATCAAAACTCTTCTGCTGCCTTATGAGCTTGTTGTATCTGTCCATTGCCACCTTTTCGGATCTTTCGAACAGTTTCTCTGCTTTTTCCGGTGCCTTCAGCATGAGAGAATTGTAACGCACTTCTCCCATTATGAAATCTTCATAGCTGTCAGTCGGAGGTGCACTGTCCACAGACAGCGGATTCCTCTTCTGAGCTACGAGATCAGGATTGTATCTCAGCAGATTCCAGTATCCTGCCCTTACTGCTTTTTTCATTTCCAGCATAGCCTTGCTCATGCCGGATTTCAGTCCGTGGTTGATGCATGGCGCATATGCTATTATCAGAGACGGTCCGTCATAGCTTTCGGCTTCTCTGATGGCTTTCAGCGTCTGCGCCGGGTTCGCTCCCATTGCGATCTGTGCTACATAAACGTATCCGTAAGCCATGAATATCTCTGCAAGGTCTTTTTTCTTCACTGCCTTGCCGCCTGCTGCGAACTTTGCAACGGCTCCTGTAGGCGTGGACTTGGACGCCTGACCGCCTGTATTTGAGTATACTTCTGTATCGAATACAAGCACGTTCACATTCTCGCCTGACGCCAGTACATGATCCAGGCCGCCGTAGCCTATATCATACGCCCATCCGTCTCCGCCAAATATCCACATCGAAGGTTTTCTCAGCATATCGCTGTTCTCCACAACGAATTTCGCATCGCTCATAACTGTGCAGTTTTCACAGAGTTCTGCAAGGTTCTTTCCTGTTGTATCTGAAAGTTCCGGATCGTCCATGTTGTCCAGCCATGCTCTTGCTGCTGCACGGAACCTGTCGTCCGCTGCAAGTCTTTCGACGCATGACTTCAGTTCCTTTCTCCTTGCCTTTACAGCTACCGCCATACCGTATCCGAACTCTGCGTTGTCTTCGAACAGGGAGTTTGCCCACGCAGGACCTCTACCTTCACGATTCACGGTATAAGGTGTGCTCGGAGCACTGCATCCCCATATCGAAGAGCAGCCTGTAGCATTGGCTATATACATCCTGTCTCCGAAAAGCTGCGTCACCAGCTTGGCGTAAGGCGTCTCTCCGCATCCCGGGCATGCGCCTGAGAACTCAAGCAGCGGCTGTCTGAACTGCGAAGACTTTACGGAAGCTGCTTTTTTGCCGAAGCCTTTGTCTGAAACATTGTTGAACAGATAGTCGAATCCTGCCTGCGCCTGCTCCATGTTGTCTTCTGCCATCACCATGCTGAGAGCCTTGTTCCTGGATGGACATACCTCTGCGCATGAACCGCATCCTGTACAGTCCATAGCTGAAACGCCGATGGTGAAGAACTTCTCTTTGTCTTCCTTGAACTTAACTACATCCAGTCCTCTGCCACAGGCTTCTTCTTTGTCCAGCACGAAAGGTCTGATGACTGCATGAGGACATACATATGAACACCAGTTGCACTGCATACACTTCGAAAAATCCCAGGAAGGTATCTCCACTGCTATGCCTCGTTTCTCATAGGCTGCAGTCCCGGCAGGCACGCATCCGTCTGCTGTATCTGTAAATACCGATACAGGTATCGTATCTCCGTCCATGCCGTTGGTAGGTTTCAGCACTTTGTTTATATAGTCTGTATGCAGTTTGTCTCTGCCCTTTGCTTCAGTCCTGACGATATCGCCGTATTCCTCTGCCCAGTGAGGTGGTATCTCCACTCTGTGGACATTCTCTATACCTGCCGCCACAGCCTGATAGTTCATGTACACGACTTTCTTGCCTTTGCGGCTGTATGTCTTTTTGATAGCTTCCTTCATATACTCAGCTGCATCGTATACAGGCAATATGTTGGCTATCTTGAAAAATGCCGCCTGGAGCACTGTGTTCGTCCTGCCTCTAAGGCCCAGCTCTCTTGCTATTGTCACAGCGTCGCATATGTAAAATTCTATATTGTTTCTTGCTATGTATCCCTTTATGTTCGGCGGAAGCTTTTCTTCCAGCTGCTGCTGATCCCATGAACAGTTCAGCAGGAACTTGCCTCCGGGCTTGACGTCTTCTACCATATGATATCTGTTGACATAGGCTGCGTTGTGGCACGCCACGAAATCTGCCTGTTTCACATAGTATGATGACTTTATCGGAGTGTCTCCGAATCTCAGATGGCTTATAGTGACGCCGCCTGATTTCTTAGAGTCGTACTGGAAATATGCCTGTACATACTTGTCTGTATTGTCACCTATGATCTTGACGCTGTTCTTGTTGGCGCCTACAGTACCATCTGCACCCAGTCCCCAGAATTTGCACGCAACTGTGCCTTCGTGGGAAACATCAGGTCTTTCGCTGGCTTTCAGGGAAAGTCCTGTCACATCGTCATCTATGGATATTGTGAACTCTTTCTTAGGCTCCTCGGACCAGAGGTTCTCATATACAGCCAGTATGTCCTCCGGCTGAGTGTCCTTCGAGCCGAGACCGTAACGTCCGCCGGCCACGAATACATTTTCGAAGCGGCTTCCTCTGAGAGCTGCCACCACATCGAGATAAAGAGGTTCCCCCATCGAACCCGGTTCCTTCGTCCTGTCAAGGACCGCTATGCGCTTTACTGTATCAGGCATCACGCTGATAAGATGCTTTGCCGAAAAAGGTCTGTAAAGTCTCACAGTTATAACGCCGACTTTCTTTCCTTTGATACTGAGGTAGTCTACGAGTTCTTCTGCTGCGTCGCATACAGAACCCATGGCTATGATCACTTCTGTGGCGTCCGGTGCGCCGTAATAGTTGAAAGGCCTGTAGTCTGTGCCGAGCTTTTCGTTCACCTGCTCCATACAGCCGACGATGATGTCTGTTGTTTCTTCATATACGCTGTTGCAGGCTTCTCTGTGCTGGAAGAATGTTTCCGGCTGCTCAGCAGAACCCATGCTGTGAGGATGGTCAGGATTTATGACTTTGTTCCTGAACCTTTTCACGGCGTCCCAGTCCACCATGCTTTTGAGTTCATCGTAGTCCCAGGTTTCTATCTTCTGCTGCTCGTGACTGGTCCTGAATCCGTCGAAGAAATGAAGCAGAGGCACTCTGCCCTTTATGGCTGCCAGATGAGCTACAGCTGCAAGGTCCATGACTTCCTGCGGACTTCTCGATGAAAGCATGGCAAACCCAGTCTGCCTGCACGCCATTACATCGGAATGATCACCGAATATGGAAAGGGCATGTGTGGAAACTGCTCTTGCTGCTACATGGAGCACTGCAGGAGTCTGCTCTGCTGCGATCTTGTACATATTAGGGATCATCAGCAGCAGTCCCTGTGACGCTGTGAATGTGCTGGTATATGCACCTGCAGTGACAGCTCCGTGGACTGCTCCTGCTGCACCGCCTTCTGACTGCATCTCTACTACCTTGACCTGTTCACCGAATATATTCCTTCTGTCTTCACTTGTCCATTCGTCTACATTCTCTGCCATTGCCGATGATGGAGTTATCGGATATATGGCTGCAACTTCTGAAAATGCATAGGCAACATGAGCTGCTGCTGCGTTGCCGTCCATTGTCTTTTTCTTTCTCACCATGTTCACATCCTTTCCTCTACTCATCTATCTCCATTGCCTTGGTCTGCATGTAGTTGTATTCGGGCACGATACGTTCTGATATCAGGTTACGTGAACATACATATGAACATACATTGCAGTTCTCACATATACTGCCGTCGATGACAGGGTTTCCTGCTACCATCTCTATCGCCTGGTTAGGACAGTTTAATGCACAGTCTCCGCAGCCGATACATCCGATATCACATACCTTCAGCCTTTGTTCTCTGTCGTTCCTTGAATTGCATGGTACTCTCTTGACGCCTGCATAAGATGCCATTACGATCATGTCTCTCGGACATTCTCTCATGCAGTCCCCGCACCCAACACATTTTTCGATGTCTACGAATGCAACTCCGTTCTGTACCGATATCGCATCGTATCTGCATACTTTCGTGCAGTTGCCCATACCGACACATCCATATTCGCAAAGGCCCATGGCTCTCATGTTCAGATCCGCTGCAGCGCTGCAGTCCTCGATGCCAAGAGCCGTCAGCTTCTGATGTGCCTTGTCTCCGCCTACACATTTCACGAAAGCGATCTCTTCTTTGTGCTTTGTGATATCGTGGACCTTGTCGATTATTATCTTCTTGCGACATTTCACGGTACATGCAATGCAGCCGACACACTTGTCATAGTCGATGACAGCACAGTTGTCGATTATCTTCACTGCCCCCTGCGGACATGCCTTTTCACATTCTCCGCATCCGATACAGCCATATCCGCATGTTTCCAGGGTCATGTTCTCATATGCCTTTGATGCACAAGGTATGAAATTCGTCGCCTCACGCGGCACCATCGTTATGATGCTCTGCGGACATGACGACAGACATGCCATACATCCTGTACATTTGTCTTCATCGATATGTATTTTGCCGTTTTCCACCGACATCGCTCCGAATTCACAGCGGTCTGTACAGCTGCCTATACCAAGGCATCCCCACTGACATTCGCTGTGCAGGAGACCTGCTTCCTTTGCCGCTTCACAGCTGTCTGAGCCTGCCAGCCGCTGCTTTCCTGCTGCATCGCCTGCACATCTTATAAAGGCTATCATATCCTTCTGTACTGCAGTTTCTGTCCCCAGCACTTCTGCCATTTCATCGACAGTTTCCTGGCTGCAGGCAGGACATAGCGTTATATTCCCTGTATCCGCTATGGCTTTCGCACAGGCTTCACAAGTCTTGTATCCGCATCCGCCATGGCCTTTGCAGTCCACACCGGGAAGCAGTGCAAGAATATGCATCCCTTTGTTCTGAATACTTTTCATCTGGCTACCTCCAACGATTAATATATATTTGTCAGTATATTATGTATATGATTGTTCTTTTTTGTATACAGTATACTATCATCATGTTTAAAAAAATAATCTACCAGACAAGTCAAGTTAGATTATTCTGAATTCACTTTATTTTAACACTGCCTGATAAGTCTTTCAACATATCCTCCGAAAAAATCTTGTTCTTTTTGTCGTTCAAAATTGTTCTTATTTCCAACCATTTTTATGGCAGTCTTTCATATTGCAGATGATACTACTGTATACGGTCCGTGTACAGCGAAAAAATATCAATGCAGGGCTGATTTATTGTCAAATAAAAACGCCTCGTCCACTGTTCATTGAAAACATGCGGCGAAGCGTATCATATTTTCTGATGTATCTGGCATTTCAATGTGTCTGCTGTATCTGCATACTGCTACTTTCCCTGTATATGAGGTCCATTATCAGTATGCTTAGTATCCCGCAGAACAGTTAAGCGATAACAAATACAGTCACGATGCCCCCATCTGTAACACTGGATACGACGCCCGGCATGATGCCTGTGAAAATGTTCATTAGTGAATGCCTCTCCTTAAAGTCGAAATCCGTGACATCATGCTTATTTATAGAGCATATCGTTCCTGATGAGGCTGTCGGCCATCTGCTTGCTGCCAAGCACCCATACCAGATCCCCCGGCAGTATTATCGTTTCTTTACCCGGACTTATCATCGGCAGGTTGCCTCTTTCTATACCGATTATCGTACCCCGATACTTCTCACGCATACGGCTGTGCTTGATTGATCTGCGTGCAAAAGGTGAGTGCTGATCCACCAGTATAGGAC
>CAKQNZ010000038.1 GCA_934255435.1 uncultured Clostridia bacterium
GCATTCTGCAATGCAGTAGGGCTCCAGTACGTATCATGCTCACCGTTCAGAGTTCCTATCGCAAGACTGGCAGCAGCTCAGGCAGCGATCACTCAGAAATAAAAAATATATAGCATTTTATGGTGGGATGCGTTATAATGAAGATATAGTGATTCCAATTCCATGAAATGTCAGGATCATTCAACACAGGACATGATGATGATTTTATATATGAAAGAAGCCTCCGGAACTGTTCAAGTTCAGGAGGCTTCTTTCTATGATCCTGCATATGCTGTAAGATCAAATCAACGAGTCTTTTATATTATTTTCTGTATTTACTCTTTTATCGTACCGTCAGCATTGAAAAGCGGGAGCTGCTCCAGTGCTGTGATATCGTCTCTGTTCATTGAATCACCTTCAGCAAGTACAGCCATCTTTCCGGCAACAATGCCGCCGGATTTTTGTACAAGTGTTTCAAGGGATCTCAGAGAAGCACCGGTACTTATAACATCATCAACGATAAGCACACGGCGATCTTTTAAACGGGCAGTTTCATTTTTGCCAAGGCACAGTGTCTGGGTATGCTGTGTCGTGAGAGAATCAACATCAGAAGTTATCACGTCTTCCATATAAACCTTGACGCCTTTTCTGGCGATGATATAGTCGTTCATATCTGCCTGACGGGCCATCTCATAGGCAAGAGGGATACTCTTAGCTTCGGCTGTCATTATGATATCGAATTCAGGCGCACGTTTCAGCAGTTCTGCCGCTGCTGCCTTTGTTATCTCTACATCCCCGAAGAGGATGAAAGCTGCGATACTCATGTTTTCGTTAACAGGGAAAAGTTCGAGTTTCCTTTTTAAACCTGCTATTTCCATTTCATAGTACATTTTAATACCACCATTTCATTTTTATTATGACCGGGCATGTATCAGACTACAAGGGTTATTATCCTTATAGCGAACAGTCCTGCCGATATCCACATAACAGGATGGATATCCTTTATCTTTCCAGTGAAGATCCTTACGATAACGTATGATAACATACCAAACATGATGCCGTTTGCGATGGAATATGTGAAAGGCATCATGATGATCGCCATGAATCCGCTTATAGCACCCGCAGCGTCTTCAGAGAAGTCCATGTTCTTTACAGAACTGAGCATAAGAAGTCCTACGAACACCAGTGCAGGAGTCGTGGCAAATCCCGGTATTGCCAGGAATACAGGAGAGATCAGCAGAGAAAGAAGGAACAGTACAGCAGTAGTTACTGAAGTAAGCCCTGTACGTCCGCCTGCTGCAGCTCCGGCACTTGATTCTACATAGCTTGTCACAGTGCTTGTACCAAGGCATGCACCAGCTATAGTACCTACAGCATCACTGAGCAGCGCATTGCTGGCTTTAGGCAGATCTCCGTTTTCATCAAGAAGCTCGGCCTTGTTAGCTACTCCGACCAGTGTCCCTGCTGTATCGAAGAGATCCACGAACAGGAATGCGAATACGATGACTGCAAAATCAACGATGTGTCCTGCAACATATCCGAAGTCAAAAGCGAACATAGTAGGTGCAGCAGGTTTTATTCCTGATGAGAAATCCGGGAACAGTGAGTATATGCCTGCGTCTATATCAACCTGATACCAGCCGATAGCCTGAGCCAGCATACCAAGCCCCCATGTGATCAGTATGCTCCAAAGGATATATCCGGTAACATTGAAATGATAGAGGATCACAAGGATCATAAGTCCTATGAATGCCAGAGCCACCTGTGGAGTACCTATGGAACCCAGGTTGACGAGCGTGGAGTCATCATTGATAGTGATGCCGGCACCCTGCAGTCCGACGAAAGTGATGAACAGGCCAATACCTGCAGTTATACCAAGCTTGAGATTGGCAGGGATCTTGTTTACAAGTGCTTCTCTGAACTTGCACAGTGAAAGCAGTACGAATACGATACCTTCCACGAGGATAGCAGCCAGTGCGACTTTCCATGGGTCCTGTATGCCGGCAGCTGAAAGTTCACCGCATACTGTGTAGGCGAAATACGCATTAAGTCCCATTCCGCTGGCCAGTGCGATAGGATAGTTTGCCAGGAAAGCCATCAGCAGTGTAGCGAATGCTGCAGAAACTGCAGTGGCTGTGAATACTGATGCAGCATTCATGCCTGATGCAGACAGGATAGACGGATTGACAGCAAGTATATATACCATCGACAGGAAAGTCGTGATACCGGCCGTTATCTCCGTTCTTACGTTAGTGTTGTGTTCTTTGAGTTTGAATAGTTTTTCCATTGCTCCTCCAAATAAATAATAAAATTGCAAAAGTTGCATCTGAACAATGCAACAATTTTAATTATATTATTTTTGAATATTATTTACAACTGAAAGAAAAAGTTTTTTAATTGTCAGTAAACGGTTATATCACACATTGATTGAAAAACTGAAGTCATGTGCTATAATATATGTAGTGAAAAGAAAGGGCACATGGTGAGAAAAATGGAATTTGTCAGATTAGAAAAAAAAGAAAAGATAAGAATACTTACTATTTCCAGAGAATCGGTGCTCAATGCGCTGAACCGTCAGGTGCTGGAGGAGATCTCAGACACCGTAGGAATGCTGGAAAATGATGATGATGCTGAGGTCCTGATAATCACTGGCACAGGACGTGCTTTCGTAGCAGGAGCAGACATCAAGACTCAGAGTGATTTCAACGAAGAGGAGGCAGGTGAATGGGGCAGATATGGCAGCAGTATATTCCGCAGGATAGAGCTGCTTGAATTTCCGACTATCGCTGCAGTGAACGGATATGCACTGGGGGGCGGATGTGAGCTGGCCATGAGCTGTGATATCATAATCGCCGATGAAAAAGCAAAATTCGGTCAGCCTGAAGTCAAGCTGGGTGTCATACCGGGATTTTCGGGAACGCAGAGACTTCCGAGAAGAGTAGGAGTCAGCAAAGCAAAAGAACTGCTTTATACTGGTGAAATGATAGATGCCAGGGAAGCTGTCAGGATCGGCCTTGCCAACAGAGTTTCAAGTCACGGTCACGTCATGGACGATGCACTGGAACTTGCTGAGACTATAATGAAGAACGCTCCGCTGGCGCTCAAGTATGCAAAGATCGCCGTAGATGAAGGCATAGAAACAGACATAGATTCGGCCATAGAAATCGAGAACAAAGTTTTCAGGAAGACCTTTGATACAGAAGACCAGAAAGAAGGCATGAGAGCTTTCATCGAAAAAAGACCGCCGGTATTCAGAAAAAGATAGTCTGAATAATTACAAAAATCGTGCGTCAGCAAAATTTGCTTGCTTTAGATATTATAAAGTGATATTATCATATGGTACATTTTCTTAAAGTGTATTAATTTAGAATAGTAGAGATGGTATCGTATGGAGATTGAATTAAAGTATAAGATTCCTGCAATGGCAATTGCTGATGATATCTGGAAAGACGATATTTTTTCGGATATCGAAGAAGAAGGTTCAAGAGAGGAACTTTATCTGGATGCGAAGTATTTTGACACATCACGATGTGATCTTGCAAAGAATGAAATCGCTTACAGAGTGAGAAGCGAAGGCGAGCATATAGTGGCTTCTCTCAAGTGGAAAGGACACTGTGAAGGCGGGCTGCACACAAGAGAAGAGATAAATGTGCCGGTGATGGATGATGAACCGGATGTTTCTGTTTTCAGTGAAAGCGAGATAGGCCGTCAGCTGATGGAGATACTTGAGGGCAAGGATGTGGAGTGCCTGGTCGAAACACGTTTCAACAGACGGCGTTTCAGGATAGACACAGGCAGCAGCATTTTTGAAGTCTCAGTGGATACGGGCCGGATAGTGACAGCATACGGCGAACTTCCGATATCCGAGGTGGAGATCGAGCTGTTCTCTGGCGAAACAAGCGAAATGATAAAGATAGGACGAAAGCTCAGAGACAAATATGAGCTTGCAGCTGAAAATAAAAGCAAATATGCGAGAGGCGTAGAGCTTATCAAAGCCAGTATGGGCGATGGGGATATGCCGGACATAACAGAATAAATAAAGTAACGGGTATATCGCTGATATAAGATATACCCGTTTTATGTTTCGGATGTTATTTCTTTGTTATGAGAAGAAGTTCGGGCGGAGCCGAGTGCTGGTTCAGCATCTGCACATATGAAACATGGAATTCTGAAGCATCAAGTGATGAAGCCATTTCAAGCAGCGCAGATTTTTCCTCGCTGCCTCCGGTATGACCGCTGTACATGGTAATACTTATAAGGCCTCCGGGCGCAAGCAGTGTCAGGCATTTTTTCACGGCTGATATGGTAGATGAAGCTGAAGTTATACATTTCTTGTCTGAACCGGGCAGGTATCCCAGATTGAATACGGCGATATCCACAGGACCAGATATATAATGATCTATATATTCATGGCCGTCGCATATGAGTTTTATACTGCCATTGCCGAGTTCTTCAGAGAAGCCGTTTGAACGGAGCCTTTGTTCTGTTTCGCTGATTGCCTTCTGCTGTATATCGAAAGCAAAAAGCTGTTTTGGTCTGCACTGTGCAAGACTCAGTGTATCGTGGCCATTGCCGCATGTGGCGTCCACGATTGTGCTGGAATGCCGTATATAGCCATGTATCATATACATGGCGAAACCGGTGGTGTTTCGTATGATGTTTTCCATAGCAGTTCCTTTCCTTGAATTCAGTGTTCGTACACATTATGTTACTGCAAAAAAATATTGTCAAGGTTCGTATTTACTTTTTTATATAAAAGATGTATAATATCATGAACTATGTGTTTATAATCGAGGAGGATATATATTCATGAAACCAACATTAATTTCAAAAGAAAACAACGAAGCAAAATTCACTATGGAGTTTTCTGCCGAAGAATTTGAAAATGCTATTATCAAAGCATATCAGGCACAGAAGGATAAATTCGAGGTAGACGGATTCAGAAAGGGCAAAGCACCGAGAAGCATAATCGAAAAGAAATACGGTGAAGGCATCTTCTTTGAAGAAGCTATCGACAATCTTTTCTCAATGAACTATCCGGTAGCGCTTGACGAGCTGGAACTCAGAGTCATCGATCAGCCGAAAGCAGAGTTCAGCCAGGTAAAGAAAGGCGAAGGCTTTACAGTTACTATCACAGTAACATGCTATCCTGAAGTGGAAGTCAAGGATTACAAAGGCGTAGAGATCGAAAAAGTAAGCTCCGAAGTGACTGATGAAGATGTTGAAAAAGAACTTGAAAATATCGCATCGAGAAATTCAAGAATGGTAGCTGTAGACAGACCTGCCAAAGAAGGCGATACAGTCCTGATCGATTATGAGGGCTGGGTAGGCGATACGAAGTTCGATGGAGGAACCGCTGAAAGACAGCCGCTGAAACTGGGTTCAGGCACATTCATCCCTGGATTTGAAGAGCAGCTTGTTGGTGTCAGCAACGGAGAAGAGAAAGACGTCAAAGTCACTTTCCCTGAAGAATATCATGCTGAAGACCTTGCAGGCAAAGAAGCTGTCTTCAAGTGCAAAGTACATGAAGTAAAAGAGCAGGAGATCCCTGAGATCAACGATGAATTCGTAAAAGACGTAAGTGAATTCGATACTCTTGACGAATACAAGGCAGATCTGAGAGAACAGCTGGAAAAGGCTGCAGCAGTAAAAGCTGAAAACAAGATGAAGAACAATGTCATCGAAGCTGTCTTCAATGCAAACGATATCGATGTACCGGAGGTAATGGTAGAAAGCGAGATCGACAACATGATGTCAGAATTCGATCAGCAGCTCAGAGGTCAGGGCATGGATCTCCAGTCATATTTCAAGTATGTAGGAGCAGATCCGGCTGATTTCAGAAAAGAACTCAGAGACGATGCTTTCAAGAAGACAAAGACAAGAATGCTGGTTACTGCAGTTGCAGAGCAGGAAGACTTTGAAGTTACAGATGAAGAAATCTCAGCAGAACTCGAAAAGATGGCTAAACAGTACGGTCTTGAAGTCGACAAGCTCAGAGAAATGATCGGTGTTGAGAATGTCGGTGTCATCGCAGGCGACATCAAGATCAGAAAAGCAGTAGAGTTCATGTATGACAATGCTGTAAAAAAATAAAACTGCGTGAATAAATTTATATTGATCAGAAGGAGGTCCGGATCATGGCAGTGATACCATATGTGATAGAACAGACGAGCAGAGGAGAAAGGTCGTATGACATATATTCAAGACTGCTTAAAGACAGGATAATATTTTTGGGCGAGGCGATAGATGAACATGTCGCCAGTCTTGTTGTTGCTCAGCTGCTGTTTCTTGAGGCAGAAGATCCGGATAAAGATATAAATGTGTATATAAACAGCCCCGGCGGTTCAGTTACCGCCGGTATGGCTATTTATGACACCATGAATTATATCAAACCGGAAGTTTCGACGATATGCGTCGGCATGGCAGCAAGTATGGGAGCATTCCTTCTTTCGGCAGGACAGAAGGGAAAGCGCTACGCACTCCCTAATGCAGAGATAATGATACATCAGCCCCTTGGAGGTGTACAGGGTCAGGCTGAGGACATAAAGATCCATGCAGAATGGATACTTAAAACAAGAGAAAAACTCAACAGGATACTGAGTGAGAATACAGGACAGCCATTAGATATTATCGCAAGAGATACAGACAGAGACAATTTTATGTCTGCAGAAGAAGCAGCTTCATACGGTCTTGTAGATAAAGTGATAAAAGACAGATAATGGGGGTAGAACGACCGAATGAATAAATACGATGAAAATAACGAACTCAGATGTTCGTTCTGCGGAAAACCGCAGAGTCAGGTCAAAAGGCTCATAAGCGGTTCAGGTGTATATATATGTGATGAGTGTATCGCACTTTGTCAGGATATACTGAAATCAGAAGAAGAAAATCAGGTCAGAGACGGCATAATCGTCAATGAAGGCGAGACAAGACTGCCAAAACCAAAGGAGATCTTCGGGATCCTTTCAGATTATGTCATAGGTCAGGACGAAGCCAAGAAAGCCCTGGCTGTAGCGGTATACAATCATTACAAGAGAATAAACAGTGAAAGAGGAGAAGACGATGTGGAGCTTCAGAAGAGCAATATCGTGATGGTAGGGCCGACAGGCTCCGGAAAGACTCTTCTGGCACAGACTCTGGCAAAGATACTCAATGTACCTTTTGCAATAGCCGATGCGACTGCACTTACAGAAGCCGGCTATGTGGGAGAGGACGTCGAGAATATCCTGCTCAAGCTGATACAGGCAGCAGATTATGATATAGAAAAAGCACAGCGTGGCATAATATACGTTGATGAAATAGATAAGATTTCAAGAAAATCAGAAAATCCGTCGATAACAAGAGATGTCAGCGGCGAAGGTGTTCAGCAGGCACTGCTGAAGATCCTTGAAGGCACGGTGGCAAACGTGCCTCCTCAGGGCGGTCGCAAACATCCGCATCAGGATTTCCTGCAGTTCGATACGACGAATGTACTGTTCATATGCGGAGGTGCATTTGACGGACTGGATAAGGTAGTGCAGAGAAGGATCGGAGAGAAGACAATAGGGTTCAACTCCAACGTGGAGAGCAACAAGATCGAAAAGGCTGAACTTCTCAGGAACGTGCAGCCGGAGGATCTGCTGAAGTACGGTCTTATACCGGAATTCATAGGTAGACTTCCTGTTCTTGTGACTCTTGAGGAACTTTCCAAAGAAGCTCTTATCAAGATAATCACAGAGCCGAAGAATGCACTTATAAGACAGTATAAAAAACTGTTCGATATAGATGATGTCGAACTGGAGATAACCGATGATGCTGTAGAAGCTATAGCAGAAAAGGCTCTCGAACGCAAGACAGGCGCCAGAGGACTTCGAGGCATCATGGAAAAGATAATGACTAACATAATGTATGAGGTGCCGTCGAGAGACGATGTTGCAAAATGCATTATAACAAAAGAAACAGTGACAGAAGAAAAAGATCCCGATCTTGTATTGGCTGATGGACATACTGAAGAGAAGGAAGTGACTGCGGAGACAGCATAAAAGAAAGTATGTGGGGTGGCTTTTAAAGGTCACCCTGCTTTTTTCAGGAGGATAAATTATGGAAGATATAAATAAAAACAACGACAAAGGAATCGAAATCGAAGAGAAGAAAGATGTCGATCTGCTCGACACTGACGAACTTGTGCTTCCGATGATTCCTCTCAGGGGACTTTCAGTATTCCCGAATATGGTGCTGCATTTCGATATCGGCAGAGAGAAATCGATCAATGCACTGGAAAAAGCGATGATCACCAACCAGCATATATTCCTGACATCGCAGAAAGACGAAAATACTGATCTGCCAACGCCTGACGACTTTTACCATACAGGTACCATAGGCAAGATAAAACAGATGCTCAAGCTGCCGGGAGATTCTATAAGAGTTCTTGTAGAGGGTATATGCAGAGGTCATGTGGATGAAATAATATCTGAAGTGCCGTTTTTCAAATGCAGGATAACTCCCGTAAAAGAAGACGACACAAAGAAAGACGATCCGGAGGCAGAAGCCCTCATGAGGACAGTACTTTCCAATTTTGATGAGTATGTAAATATAAATCAGAACCTTTCCCCGGAAGTGTTCGCAAGTGTTGTGAGCATCGAGGAGCCGGGGCGTATGGCAGATATGATAGGCTCGCATCTTGAGATAAAACTCGAAGACAAGCAGATGCTTCTTGAAACTCTTGATGCAAAGGAGCGTCTCAACAAGCTGAACGAGATCCTTTCCAGGGAAATAGAGATCCTGAACATAGAGCAGGATATTTCAAGTAAAGTAAAATCCCAGATAAACAAAAATCAGAGAGAGTATTATCTGAGAGAGCAGATGCGTGCGATACAGGACGAGCTGGGAGTTGGAGAAGATATCGAAGATGAAGTTGCGGATTTCACGGAGCAGCTTGAAAAACTTGGACTTGAAGAGAAGACACACGACAAAGTCGAAAAAGAGATCAAGCGTTTTTCAAAGATGCAGCCTTCTTCAGCAGAAGCGACTGTAAGTCGCAACTATATAGAGACCATACTGGCTCTGCCATGGAACGATGAAAGTGAAGACAACATAGACCTGAACAAAGCCGAAGATATACTGAATGAGGATCATTATGGTCTTGACAAAGTCAAGGAGAGAGTGCTTGAATACCTTGCTGTGATGCAGCTTTCAGAAGGTCTCAAAGGTCCGATACTCTGCCTCGTAGGACCTCCGGGAGTCGGAAAGACTTCGATAGCAAAGAGCATCGCAAGGTCGATCGGAAGGGAATTTGTACGCATGTCCCTGGGTGGAGTCCGTGATGAAGCTGAGATAAGAGGTCACAGAAGGACATATATAGGAGCAATACCGGGAAGGATCATCGGCGCCATCAAAGACAGCGGAGTAAAGAATCCGGTATTCCTGTTCGACGAAGTTGACAAGATAGGCGCCGATTACAAAGGTGATCCGGCTTCAGCACTGCTTGAAGTACTCGACCCTGAACAGAACAAGGATTTCACAGACCACTACCTCGAAGTGCCTTTCGATCTGTCAAAAGTCATGTTCATCACGACGGCAAATACGACAGATACGATACCGAGACCGCTTCTGGACAGGATGGAGATAATAGAAGTCAGCGGATATACTGAGGAAGAAAAAGTAAATATCGCTGAAAAGTATCTTGTGCCTAAGCAGATAAAAGAAAACGGACTGACAAAGAGCAATATTTCCTTTACAGAACAGGGCATAAGGACTCTTATAAACTACTATACGAGAGAGTCCGGAGTGAGGAATCTGGAAAGAGAAGTAGGGAATCTCTGCCGTAAAGTAGCCAGGAACTATGTATGCGGTGATACCAAAAAAGTAAGTATCACTGCAAAGAAAGTCCAGGAACTTCTTGGAAAGAAAAAATATCATTTCGATATCATAAAAGGTGAAGCAGAAGTCGGCGTCACTACGGGTCTGGCATGGACCATCGTCGGCGGAGACACGCTGTTCATAGAAACTATCGCAGTACCCGGTACAGGAAAACTTGTGCTGACTGGTCAGCTTGGCGATGTGATGCAGGAATCGGCAAAGGCAGGCGTCAGCTATATAAGGTCGCAGGCTAAGAAACTGAAGATAGATGAGGATTTTTACAAGAAGTATGATCTGCATGTACACATTCCTGAAGGTGCAACTCCAAAAGATGGCCCGTCAGCAGGCGTTACTATGTGCACAGCTATAATCTCAACTCTTACAGGGATACCTGCAAGGAAAGATATCGCTATGACAGGTGAGATAACACTGCGAGGCAAGGTCCTTCCTGTAGGAGGTATAAGAGAAAAAGTGCTGGCAGCTCACAGAGCAGGTATCAGAAAAGTGCTGCTCCCTAAGGAGAACGAGCCGGATATACAGGAGATCCCGGAAGCAGTCAGAAACGAAATGGAATTTGTTTTATTAAAAACAGTAAACGATGCACTTAAACAGGTACTGGTAAAAGGTGAAAAAAATGAAAATCAATAAATCAGACCTCGAAGCAGTTGCTGTGAAACCATCTCAGTATCCGGCTCCAGGACTTAAAGAGATCGCTTTTGCAGGCCGGTCGAATGTCGGTAAATCATCGCTTCTGAATACGATAACAGGCAGGAAGAAACTGGCGAGAGTAAGCGGCAGCCCCGGCAAAACAAGAACGATAAACTTTTATATCGTCAACGACTCATTCAGGATAGTAGATCTGCCGGGGTACGGATACGCCAAAGTATCACGTTCGATATCAGAAAGCTGGGGCGATATGATGGAAAAATATCTCGGCAGCCGTGAGAATCTGCTGAAGGTGGTACAGCTTGTAGATATACGTCATGAGCCATCAAAGCAGGATATCGAGATGTATCAGTATCTGAGACATTACGGACTTGACGGTATCGTTGTAGCTACCAAAGATGACAAAATATCAAAGAGTCAGCTCCAGAAACATATCAGGATGATAAGACAGGCTTTGAAACTTTCACAGGAAGATATCGTGATACCTGTGTCTTCATTGAAAAAAACAGGTCAGGAACAACTGCTGGAAGTTATAGAGCAGCTGCTGGAAGGGTAGGTAGAGGACTGTGCTTATTTTGCAGTTTTATCAAAATACCATGGCAAAAATGCTGCATATGATGTAGAATATCCATATAGAATCCGCAGGTCAGCCGGAAAATAATTTACAGGAGATTTTTAGTATGCATGACGAAACTATCGGAACTGTGATGATAACACAGGAACAGATAAACAAAAGAGCTGCTGAGATAGGCGCTGAGATCGAAAAAGACTTTGCAGGGGAAGAAATTGTCCTTGTCGGCATCCTTCGTGGAGCTGTGCTCTGGATGGGAGACATAATGAAAAACGTATCGCTTGACATGAGCATAGACTTTATGGCTGTCAGCAGTTACGGAGCCTCCACAAAGTCATCAGGCGTGGTGAAGATAAATAAAGACCTTGATACTGTCATAGAAGGCAGAAATGTGATCATAGTGGAGGATATAGTGGATTCCGGAGTGACTCTGAACTACCTCAAGCAGTATATGGAAGGTATGAATCCGAAGGCAGTGAAGATATGTACGCTTCTGGACAAGCCGAGCGGCAGAAGAGCCGAAATAGACGTAGATTATGTAGGCTTCACTGTAGAAGACCGGTTCATCATAGGCTACGGGCTGGATTACGACCAGAAATACAGGAATCTCCCGTATATATCATATCTTCAGGAATAACCGAATAAAAAGCAGGTAATAAATCCACTTCTCCTGTCAATACTACATTATGTAAGTTTTGGCAGGAGGTTTTTTTATGCTTGCAGGATTACCGAGAGGATATTTTTATTACAATTATTCAGAGTTCATGGATACGCTGTTCGATTGTACCGATGTGGAGATCAAAGCCGGTCCCGAAAACTGCGATGATATACTGAAGCGAGGAAGCAGACTGACAGCAGATGAAGCATGTCTGCCAGTAAGACTTTTTGCAGGGCAGATAGATGCGATGCAGGGGCACTTCGACAGGATACTGATACCCAGGATAATGAAAGATGCAGGAGGTTCGTGGCTGTGTCCGAAGCTCCTGGGCATACCGGAGCTTTCAGGTGCATCCTTCATAGAAAGCAGCATGTATATAACCGATCCTGTGTATTTCAACAGACCAGAAGAAAGCTGCAGGATATTCAGGGATATGGGAAGATCTTTTGGCGTAGATAAGAAAAAAATAACAGCGAATTTCAAGAAAGCATATCGCAGTCTTAAGGACATATCAGCAGGACGGAGGCCGATCCATATAGAAGCCGGCAATGAATTCATGCCACCGGTACCAGGACCGGGAGAGATAGTCCTGCCCTGCACAAAAAAAGTGCTGCTGTCCGGACACTGTTACAATGTGTTCGACCGTTTTGCAAATGGTAATATAGTACGTATGCTTGATGATATGGGCGTCGGAGTCGTCACAGAAAAAGATGCTGCATGCCGCTCGGCATACAGAGCTTCATGCCAGGCAGGTATCATGAAGAAACCTTTCTGGGAGGCTTTTTCGAGGATATACGGCACTGTGATGAGTCTTATGGATGAAATCGATGGAATAATATACCTGTCATCATTTTCATGCGGAATAGATCCGTTCATAATAGAAATGATCCGCAAACGTACAGGAAATATGCCGTTCATGATACTGAAACTCGATGAACACAAAGGTGATGCAGGCGTTGAGACACGCATCGAAGCCTTTGTCGATATGCTTGGAAGAAGGTGCGGCTGATGGTATTCACATTTCCAGTATTCGGATCTCTGAAATATATAATTCCGAAGATAATGGATGAGTTCGGAGTCGAATATGTGCTGCCGCATCAGGGTGAGGATACGCTGAGAAAAGGAAGCAGACTGTCTCCGGAGGAGATGTGTCTGCCCTTCAAATATATGCTCGGCGGTCTGGTGGAAGCATACGAATGCGGTGCAGATACAGTCATCATGCTATCGACTATCGGACCATGTAGGCTTGGAGAGTATGGAGAGCTTATGTCAGTCGTACTTGACAATGCAGGTTACAGGTACAAGTGGATAATGCTGGACCCTCCGTCAGAGACGGGACTCATCGAACTTCTGAGGCGTATAAATAAAATAACCAGTGCAGGCGGATATTCAGGGAAAGTCAGGGTGCTGGGCGTGGTTTTCAAAGCACTGGTTTTGCTTTACAGTTTTGAAAAAACAGAGAGGCATCTGCTGAAAAAAGCCGGATATCTCAAAGCGCCGCAGGAAGCTGTAAGGCTTATGGCAAGCCTTGAACGGGATATCAGTGGTGCAGACTGCATCGATGACTGCAGGAAAGCGATAAGGAAAATCAGAAAATCATCAGGGCTCTTAAAAAAATCAGTAGATGTTGCCCCTGTCAAGGTGATGGTGACTGGCGAGATATATACATCAGTGGAGAGCAGCGCCAATATGAATATAGAAAAACACCTGGCGGCTCAGGGATGCAGTGTGATAAGATGCATAGACATAACCTGGTGGATGAAACAGACATTAAGCCATATTGCAGATTCACTTATTACTGTAAGGCTTTTTCACAGGTTAAAGAGGAAAATATGCAGTATAGAAGGTATTCCATGTGGTATAGGAGGCTACGGCCGGGAGACTGTGGATATGATAGTCAGATCTGCAGGCCGGGTAGATGGAGTGATAAAAATGATGCCCTCCGGATGTATGCCGGAGATCGTTGCAAAAGCATATTGTGAGAATCGAGAAGGTCGGGATCATGTACCGGTACTGAATCTCATTTTTGATGAGATGTATGGCGATGCAGGTTATGAAACGAGGATCGAAGCATTCACAGATATGCTGGAGAGGAGAAAGAATGTACTGGCTGGGAATAGACATAGGCTCCATAAGCACAGATCTTGTTGTGACAGATAGTAATTTCAAAGTAATAAAAAAACTCTATCTGAAAACGAAAGGACGACCTCTTGATGCAGTCAGAAAAGGTCTGAGCGTGCTGGGCGGATACTTTGAAGATGGAGACATAGGTGGCGTTGGCGTTACAGGTAGCGGCAGGATGCTGGGAGGAGCCCTGGCAGGTGCTGATGTCATCAAAAATGAAATAACCGCACATGCCAGGGCGGTATCACTGACAGATCCGGACGTACGGACCGTCATAGAGATCGGTGGGCAGGATTCAAAGCTCATACTTATGAGAGATGGATTCGTTGAAGACTTTGCGATGAACACAGTATGTGCGGCTGGAACAGGGTCGTTCCTCGATCGGCAGGCAGCACGTATGGGTATATCAGTTGAAGAACTGTGAAGGATATCAGCAGAAACCGATAAATACGTCAACATTGCAGGGAGATGTGCAGTATTTGCAGAGTCAGATATGATCCATAAGCAGCAGAAAGGCGCCGGGGAAGCAGAACTTATGGCAGGAATGTGCAGGGCACTGGCTCTGTCATTCCTGTCAAATGTCGCAAAAGGAAAGAAAATAGAGCCAAAGATATGTTTTCAGGGTGGTGTGGCGTCGAATCTCGGTATGAAAAAAGCTTTTGAGGATATTCTGGGGTATGAAGTGTTCATTCCAGAGGAGCATGAAGTCATGGGAGCACTGGGAGTCGCAGTGCTGGCATGTGAAAAGTCTGCAGGAAAAACGAATTTCAGAGGGTTCGACATCGCAGGCAGGACTCTTATGCTTGAAGAAAAGAGATGTGGGTTATGTGAAAACAACTGCAGCGTTATAAAGATCACGGAAGAAAACAGTATAATTGGATATGCTGGAGATATATGCGGCAGATATACAGGAGCTGCATCAGGAATGCTTTGAATAAAAAATACCCGGTGCCATGGGATATTGTACTGGTACCGGGTGGTTTTTAAACTGTGTTTGTCTTGTATGCTATGCAGCTGTTCTGCTTATTACAGGTATACGTGATATGATTTTGTTCCATACAAGCGGTATGAGCACGAGGTGTATAGGAAGCATCACAGCACATTTGAAAATACGTGTAGGAAGCAATGCTATGAATCCATTGCCCATTAGTATGGAAAGCCATATTGTATCCAGTATGAGATTGCAGCCGAGAATTATTATCAGACTTGCGGGCAGGACACGTTTCCATGTGATTTCCTTGTTGTGAAGGAAAATACCAAAGACAAGTCCTGTCAGGAATGCTGTCAGTGTGAAACCTGGAAAGTATGCACCTGTAGGGAATATAAGCATTCCCAGAAGGTCACCGATAGCATAACCTGCAGCAGCCCATACAGGCCCGAACATTATGCCCATCATCGCAACAGGAAGGAATCCGAATCCGATCCTGAGTATAGGTGTGTTTATAGAACAGAACCTGGTAAGTATAACTTCGAGTGCAATAAGGAACGCCATTATTACAAGGCGTGACGTTGCAGATCTTTTGCCCATTAAAAAACTCCTTTCTCTTTGTATTCGTAGATTAACTA